>DATLEL010000297.1:0-4708 GCA_035525255.1 Usitatibacter sp. | reverse complement strand
GGCTTGCGGATGAACTCCGAGGTATAGGTGATCTCGTTCCACTTGTCGCCGGTCGCGATGCGGCACATCGGTCCGATCAATCCAAGCGTCAATTTGCGCGTCACAGGATCGCCGCACTGGTTGGCCGAGGCGATTCCCGAGAACGGGCCGGAAACGGTGACGAGCCGCAACTGCAGGTCGCGGTTGGCGATTGCATCGGGGCGGTCGGCCACGAGCGCCTTGCGGGAAATGAGCGCGCCCTGGCTGTGGCCGATGACGGTGACGGATTTGTTGTCCATCCGGGCGCCGAGCGCATCGAGCGCCGTGACCAGCTCGCGCGAGCTCTTCACCATGCTGTCGCGGTCGTCGTACGTGAAGCAGGCCGATTGCTGGCCGTGGAACGCGAGCACCTGAGCGAGGGAGCGAAACAGGCCCGAGGAGCCGTAGCAGCCGTGCACCAGCACCGCGACCGGCTGGCGCGAGTCGAGGCGCAGCGTGCGGTCGGGATTGTCGGTGCAGGGACCGAGACCCGGGATCTGCAGCGCCACGTTCGGCGTCGGCAACGTGCCGCGATCGAGATCGCTCGGATCCCGCTCGGTGAACCAGCTCGGTCCCGAACAGCCTGCCAGCAGCACGGCGAGGATCGCCAGGACAATGCGCGTCATTGGATCGACATCCTTCCAAGCACTTCCACTTCGCCCTTGTCATTGGCGCGGCCCACCAGCAGCTCGCCCTCGGCGATGAGCTCCATCGTGAGGAGGTCGATGTTGGGACGGTGCGTGACCAGCACCACGGGATCCTGGCCGCGATGGCGAGAGATCAGCGACTGCGCCGTCGTCTCGAAGAGCCTGGCGCGTGCCGAGTCCGCGCTTGATATCTCGCGCAGCTGAGGGTCGGTGCGAACCGGATCGCCGAAAGCGAGGCGCGCCGTATCGCGGCAGCGGCACATGGGGGAGCTCAGCACCGCCGGCTTGATGCCGCGCACGCGGAATGCTTCGCCGATGCGTTTCGCATGGGCGATTCCCGCCGGCGTGAGCATCGTTTCGCCCTTGCAGTCGCCGGTTTCGTCCCAGAGGAGCGGATTGTTGCCGGGCGCGGGCTGCGTGTGCCGCATGAGCACGACGAGGTTCGGTTCAGCCTTGAGTTTCTGCCACAGGAGCTCGTCGGCTGCGGCGGCGGACGCGAAGAACGCGAGAAGAGTCAAGACCGCGGCGCGCATCAGGCGGGTCTCCACCCGCTCATGGCGAGCCCGAGCCAGAGCGCCATCAGCCCCACGGCGACGCTCCCGACCACATTGGCGCCGGCAATCAACGGCTCGCCTCGCCGCAGCAGGTGCATCGTCTCCAATCCAAAGGCCGAGAAAGTCGTGAAGCCGCCAAGCACCCCGGTAAAGAGCAGCAGTCGCGCGTCCGCGGAAATCAGGTCGTGCTTTTCCGCGAGACCCGCGAGCACGCCCGCCACCAGGCAGCCGGCAACGTTCACCACGAAAGTCCCCGCGGGGAAGCGCCAGTCGACGGTATGGCGCAATACCAAGCCCGAAAGCTGGTAGCGCGCGACCGATCCGATCGCACCGCCCAGCGCCACCAGCAGCATTCCCTTCACGACGTCGTGCCTCCTGGATCCCGCGACGCGCGCCAGACCGAAGCGAGCCACGGCTGTTGTTCCCGCGGCAGGCCCGGCGGGCGGTAATAGTGCTCGAGCATTTCGAAACCGGCTGCCTCCACGTAGCCGCGCCACGCTTCCAGATCATGCCAGACGCCGTAGCGGCCGCTGCGCCAGCCTTCCTCGTTATCGCCGCGCGGGTTCGATGTGAAGAGCACGCCACGCGGCTTCAGGGTGGCGTGCAGCTCGCGGAGCACACGCGGGAGCTCGGCGGTGGGTACATGAAAAAGCGAAGCATTGGCGAACACGCCGTCGAACTTGCGCGGCGGCAGGTCGAGAGCGAGGAAATCCTGCTCCCACACCTCGCATGCGCCATGCCGGCGCGCCATCGCGGCAAGCTGCGGAGCGCCCTCCAACCCGATGGCCACGTGCCCGCGATCGCGGAACGTGGCGAGGTCGCGGCCCGGTCCGCAGCCGAGATCGAGGATCGTGAACGGCGCCGCGCCCTCGATGTGGCGCAGCAGCGCGTCCACGTTCTGGCTCACGTCGTGGTCGCGCGTGCCCTCCCAGAACGCTTGCGCGCGCTCGTCGTAGTGCTCGAGCGTGCGGGCGGTGATGGGCGTCCCCTTCACTCCGCCTTGATGCCCGCCGCCTTGATGATCGGCCACCACTTCTCGATCTCGCCCTTGTGGAATGCCGCGAGTCCTTCCGGCGTCTGCTGCTCCCGCGACGCGATATCGAGGCCGAGATCGGCGAAGCGCGTGCGCGTCGCGGGATCCGCGAGCGACTGGACCATGGCCGCGTTGAGCTTCGCGATCGCGTCCCTGGGAGTTCCCTTCGGGGCGAAGAGCGCGAACCACCCCGGCAGGTAGAGGCCGGCCACGCCCCCCTCATCCACGGTTGGGATGTCGGGCACCACCGCCGAGCGAGTGGGCGCGAGGATCGCGAATGCCTTCACGGTTCCGGCGCGCACCTGCGGCATGGCGGCTGCCGCCTGGATCACCAGCAGGTCGATGTGTCCCGCCATCAGGTCCTGCATCGCCGGACCGCCGCCGCGATACGGCACGAACAGCACCTGCGTCCCGGTAAGCTGCTGCATCAACACGCCCGCGGTCTGTGCGGACGCCTGCTGGTTGGCGAAGGTCGCCTTGCCGGGGTTCGCTTTCATCCACGCGACCAGCGACTTCAGGTCGTCGGCGGGCAGGCCCTTGCGCCCGAGGAGCAACTGCGGATTGATGGAGAGCAGCCCGATGGGCTCGAAATCCTTCTGCAGGTCGTAATTGAGGCTGTAGACCACGCCGTTGGCCACGTGGTTGTCCCACTGCCCGATGTCGATGGTGTAGCCGTCAGGGCTCGCGCGTGCGACACGCCCTGCCCCGATGCTGCCTCCCGCGCCGCCGACGTTCTCCACCACCACGCTTTGCCCGAGGAAATTCCGCATCCGCTCGGCCATCACGCGCGCGACCGCGTCGGTCGAGCCGCCGGGCGGAAAGGGCGAGACGATGGTGATGGCCCGCGAGGGATAGGCCGGCGCTTGTGCCGCCGCGATGCCTGCGAAAACGGTGAGTGCGAGAGCAACGAAGAGCCTGGTCATGGTCACCTCCCGGGTCGGCTGCGCCCATCGTACCCCTGCGCCAATCGGGGGTTTGGGGATAAGCAGGCGCGATTTGCCACTCTGGAGCGGGTTACCCACAGGCGCGCAATGATCCGTACAACCCGCGCCGCAAGACCCCCAACACGCTTAAAATGGAGGGGCTTCATCCCTCTTTTCGCGTCCGCCCCGGCGGACGCTCGCACCGAGACCCCATGAACGACCTATCCGCCGTCCCGGCCGGCGACGCCGCCGCATTGAACGACGACTCGCAAGAGTTCATCCGCATCCGCGGAGCGCGCCAGAACAACCTGAAGAACCTCGACGTGGACATCCCCACGGGGGAGCTGGTGGTCGTCACCGGGCCGTCGGGCTCGGGCAAATCGTCGCTGGTGTTCGACACGCTCTACGCCGAGGGGCAGCGTCGTTACGTGGAGACGTTCTCGCCTTACGCGCGCCAGTTCCTGGACCGCATGGACAAGCCGCAGGTGGACTCCATCGAGGGCATTCCGCCCGCGATCGCCATCGACCAGACCAACCCGGTGCGCACGTCGCGCTCCACGGTCGGGACGATGACCGAGATCAACGACCACCTGAAGCTATTGTTCGCCCGCACCGCGCGTCTCTCCTGCCGGCGCTGCGCTCGCCCGGTGAGGCGCGATACCCCGGAGTCCATCTACGCGGAGATGCTGGAGCGCGCGGCGGCGGCAGGGGATCCCCGCTTGCAGGTCGCGTTCCCGGTCGATGTTCCGGCGAATTTCAGCGAGGAGGAAGTCACCAAGCTCCTGCAGGGCCAGGGCTATACGCGCATCCATTCCCGCAACGGCACGCGCCTGCAAGTGGTGCAGGACCGCGTGAAGATGGGCTCCGCGGAGAAAGCGCGCGTCGTGGAGGCGATCGAGGCGGGCTTGAGGGTGGGAGTGGGACGGGTGAATGTGTTCGTGGAGAGCGACGACGCACAGCAGGAGTGCTGGCATTTCTCCACCGACCTCCATTGCGCCGCATGCGACATCCATTACGCCGATCCGACGCCGGCGCGATTCTCGTTCAACTCGCCCATCGGCGCGTGCGAGACGTGCCGTGGGTTCGGGCGAGTGATCGGCGTCGACTACGGGCTGGTGATCCCCGACGAGTCGAAGACCCTCGGCGAAGGCGCGGTCAAGATCTTCCAGTCGAAGAGCTACGGCGAGAGCCAGGACGACCTCGCGAAAATGGCGAAGCGCCGCGGCGTTGCCATGGACATCCGTTGGCGCGATCTTCCGGAGGCGCATCGCCGCTGGGTGATCGAGGGCGACGGCGACTGGGTGAGCTGGAACAAGTCGGGCAAGACTCACTGGTACGGCGTGCAGCGCTTCTTCGATTGGCTGGAAACCAAGGCCTACAAGATGCACGTGCGCGTGCTGCTGTCCCGTTATCGCGCGTACACGCCCTGCACCGTCTGCAACGGGACGCGCCTCAAGGAAGAGTCGCTGCTATGGCGCGTCGACGGCCTCACCATCCACGAGATGATGCTGATGCCGGTGGAGCGGCTGCGCG
>DATLEL010000294.1:0-3129 GCA_035525255.1 Usitatibacter sp. | reverse complement strand
CTGCATCAGCGCGCTGCCGACGCCGCGTCCCCGGTATTGCGTGCGCACCGCCATGCCGAGGTGCATCGCGTGGGCGCGGCGCGCCTGGCGGAAGCGGTGCAGGCCCGCATTGCCGACGATCTCGCCGCCGATGCAGGCGACGAGGAAGAAATCGTCCTCGGGGAATTCCGCGAGGCGCTTGCGCCACAGCTCCTTCGAAGCAAAGGGCAGCTGCAGCGTGCCCGCATACGCTTCCTCGTCCTGGAAGGTGCGCCAGATCGCCTCGTAGTCGTCCGGCTCCGCGCGCCGGACCACGATCTCCGCGGGTGGCGCTACGCCAGCTTTCCGTGGCATTGCTTGTACTTCTTGCCGGACCCGCAGGGGCACGGATCATTGCGGCCCACTTTCTGCGTGGAGCGCACGAAGGTCTCGGGCAGCGGTGCGGCAGGCGCCGTCGCGACGGAAGCGCCTGCGGGCAGCTGCTCGGAGGCGTCATCGCCCACCCCGGGGGAGAAGTCGGCGTGCTGGTACTGCACGTTCTTCACCGCGCGCGCGGCTTCCTCGGCGCGGCGCTCGGCTTCCTCCACCTGCTCCTGGGTGCGGATCTGCACCGCCATCAGGTGGCGCGTCACTTCGCGCTTGATCGAATCCAGCATCGAGCCGAAGAGCTCGAAGGCCTCGCGCTTGTATTCCTGCTTGGGCTGTTTCTGCGCATAGCCGCGCAGGTGGATGCCCTGGCGCAGGTAGTCGAGGGCCGCGAGGTGCTCGCGCCAGTGCTGGTCGATGGACTGCAGCATCACCGCGCGCTCGTAGTGATGCACGACGCCCTTGTCCTCGATGGGCGCGAACTTGGCTTCGTACGCGGCGCTTCCCGCCTCGATCACGCGCTCGGCGATCTTCTCCGCGTCGAGCGTCTCGTCGGCCTTTGCCCACTCGGCCACGGGGGCCGCGAAGAAGAAGTCCGCCTCGAGGCGCTTCTCGGCGCCCGCCAGGTCCCATTGCTCCTCCACGCTGCCGGGCGGGACGAACTCCTGCACGGTGGTGCCGAGCACGTCGGCGCGGATCGAGCGGATGGTGCCCGAGATGTCCTCGGATTCGAGCAGCTCGTTCCTCTGCGCGTAGATCACCTTGCGCTGGTCGTTGGCGACGTCGTCGTATTCCAGCAGCTGCTTGCGGATGTCGAAGTTGCGCGCCTCGACCTTGCGCTGCGCGTTCTCGATGGAGCGCGACACCATGCGCGCCTCGATCGCTTCGCCCTCGGGGATCTTGAGCGAGCGCATGATCGACTGCAGCCGCTCGCCGGCGAAGATCTTGAGCAGCGGATCCTCGAAGGAGAGGAAGAAGCGGCTGCTGCCCGGGTCGCCCTGCCGGCCGGAGCGGCCGCGCAGCTGGTTGTCGATCCGGCGCGATTCGTGCCGCTCGGAGCCGACGATGTGCAGGCCGCCGGCCGCCACCACCTGGTCGTGCAGGCGCTGCCAGTTGGCGCGCACCTCGGCGGTACGGCGCTCCTTCTCGCTCTCGACCTGCGTCTCGTCGGCCTTGAGCTTCTGCAGCTCGGGCTCGGGGTTGCCGCCCAGCACGATGTCGGTGCCGCGGCCGGCCATGTTGGTGGCGATGGTCACCTGGCCCGGGCGTCCCGCCTGCACCACGATCTCCGCCTCGCGCGCGTGCTGCTTCGCGTTGAGCACGTTGTGCGGGATGCCCTCGCTCTTCAGCATCGCCGAGAGGAGCTCGGAGTTCTCCACCGACGTGGTGCCGACCAGGATCGGCTGGCCCTTCGCCGTGCGCTCCTTCACGTCGTTGATGATCGCCTGGTACTTCTCCTTGGCGGTGATGAAGACCTGGTCGTTCAGGTCCTTCCTCACCATCGGGCGGTGCGTGGGGATGAGCACCGTCTCCAGGTTGTAGATGCTCGAGAACTCGAACGCCTCGGTGTCGGCGGTGCCGGTCATGCCGGCGAGCTTCTTGTAGAGGCGGAAGTAGTTCTGGAAGGTGATCGAGGCGAGCGTCTGGCTCTCGTTCTTGATCGAGACGCGCTCCTTCGCTTCCACCGCCTGGTGCAGGCCGTCGGACCAGCGCCGGCCGGCCATCATGCGGCCGGTGAACTCGTCCACGATCACCACCTCGTCGTCCTGCACCACGTAGTGCTGGTCGCGGTGGTAGAGCGAGTGCGCCCGCACGCCCGCGTGCAGGTGGTGCATCAGCATGATGTTGGACGGGTCGTAGAGGCTGGCACCCTCGGGCAGCAGCCCCGCTTCGCGCATCAGGTCCTCGGCATGCTCGTGCCCCGCCTCGGAAAGCGTCACCGTGTGCTGCTTCAAGTCCACCCAGTAGTCGCCGACCTCGGCCTTCTCGTCGGCCTGGGGGACGAGCTTCGGGATGAGGACGTCGATGCGGCGGTAGAGCTCCGCGGAATCCTCGGCCTGGCCGGAGATGATGAGCGGCGTGCGCGCCTCGTCGATGAGGATCGAGTCCACCTCGTCCACGATCGCGAAGTTGAGCCCGCGCTGGAAGCGCTCGCCCACCTGGGTCGCCATGTTGTCGCGCAGGTAGTCGAAGCCGAACTCGTTGTTGGTGCCGTAGGTGATGTCGGACTGGTATGAGCGCTGCTTGTCGTCGTTTTCCATCTGCGGCACCACCACGCCCACGGTGAGGCCGAGGAAGCGATGGATGCGCCCCATCCACTCCGCGTCGCGCTTCGCGAGGTAGTCGTTGACCGTGACCACGTGCACGCCCTTGCCCGAGAGCGCATTCAGGTACGACGGCAGGGTCGCCACCAGCGTCTTGCCTTCGCCGGTACGCATCTCCGCGATCTTGCCCTGGTGGAGCGCGATGCCGCCCACCATCTGCACGTCGAAGTGGCGCATGCCGAGCACGCGCTTCGAGGCTTCACGCACCACCGCGAACGCCTCGGGGAGGATCGAGTCGAGGCTCGCGCCCTCGGCCACCTTCTTCTTCAGCTCCGGGGTCTTCGCCTGCAGCTGCTCGTCGGTGAGCTTCTGCAGGTCCTCTTCCAGGACGTTGATCGATTCGACCTTCTTGCGGTACTCCTTGAGGAGTCGGTCGTTGCGGCTGCCGAAGATGGCCTTGAGGGCGTTGGTAAGCACGTGGCGCGGGGATCCCCGGGATACGGGGCCAGGAATGAAGGGG
>DATLEL010000272.1:0-5064 GCA_035525255.1 Usitatibacter sp. | reverse complement strand
CGCACCAGGTCGCCGGCGCGGAACTCGCGGAATTCATAATCCAGCGACGCGTAGCCGCGGGAATTCGACTTCAGCTTGTCGAAGAAATCCATCACCACTTCGTTCAGCGGCATGTCGTACGTGAGGATCACCTGGCGCCCCACGTACTGCATGTTCACCTGCGTGCCGCGCTTCTCGTTGCAGAGCGTCATCACGGGGCCGACGTACTCGTGCGGCATGATGATCGTCGCGCGGATGATGGGCTCGCGGATCTCCTCGATGGTCGAGGGATCCGGCAGCTTCGAGGGGTTCTCGATCTCGCTCACGGTGCCGTCGCGCGTGACTACCTGGTAGACCACGGTGGGCGCGGTGGTGATGAGCTCCATGTCGTATTCGCGCTCGAGCCGCTCCTGCACGATGTCCATGTGCAGCAGGCCGAGGAAGCCGCAGCGGAAGCCGAAGCCCAGCGCCTGCGAGGTCTCGGGCTCGTAGCGCAGGCTCGAGTCGTTCAGCTGCAGCTTGGCGAGCGCGTCGCGCAGCGCCTCGTACTGGTTCGATTCCACCGGGTAGAGGCCCGCGAACACCTGCGGCTGGATCTCCTTGAAGCCCGGCAGCGCCTCGGCGGCGGGGTTGTCGGCGTTGGTGACGGTGTCGCCGACCTTCGCGTCCTTCAGCTCCTTGATGCCCGCGATCATGAAGCCCACGCCGCCCGCGGAGAGCATCTCGCGGCCCACGGACTTCGGCGTGAAGACGCCCACCTGCTCCACCTGGTGGATCGCCCCGGTGGCCATGAGCCTGATCTTGTCCTTGGGCTTCAACGTGCCGTCCACGACGCGCACCAGCATGACCACGCCCACGTAGTTGTCGAACCACGAGTCGATCACGAGCGCCTTAAGCGGGGCTGAAGGGTCGCCCTTGGGCGGCGGGATGCGCGCGATGACCGCTTCGAGGACGTCGTCGATGCCTTCGCCCGTCTTGGCGCTGCAACGCACGGCGTCGGTCGCGTCGATGCCGATCACGTCCTCGATCTCGTGGATCACGCGCTCCGGCTGCGCGCTCGGCAGGTCGATCTTGTTGAGCACCGGCACCACGTCGACGCCCAATTCGGTCGCCGTATAGCAATTGGCGACCGTCTGCGCCTCCACGCCTTGGGACGCGTCCACCACCAGCAGCGCGCCCTCGCATGCCGAGAGCGAACGCGAGACCTCGTACGAGAAGTCGACGTGGCCGGGGGTGTCGATGAGGTTGAGCTCGTACTCCTGCCCGTCGCGCGCCGTGTAGCGCAGCGCCGCCGTCTGCGCCTTGATGGTGATGCCGCGCTCGCGCTCCAGGTCCATGGAATCGAGCACCTGCGCCTCCATCTCGCGGCTCTGCAGGCCGCCGGTGCGCTCGATGAGGCGATCGGCCAGGGTCGACTTGCCGTGGTCGATGTGCGCGATGATGGAGAAGTTGCGGATGTGGTTCATTTTGAAATGAAAAGGCCACGTTCCCGTGGCCTTTTGCGGTGCAACATTTTACTTCATTCGAGCCAGCCGCGCATCAACGGCTTCGACATCCAGGTAGTAATGGCAGAGCTCGCGCTCGCCATCCAGCAGCACCGGGACCTTGTCGCCCCACTTCTCCTCCAGGTGCGGGTGCCGGTCCACGTCCACCACCTCGATGTCGAAGGAATAACGGCCCTGGAACTGCTTCAGGGCCGTCAGGAGCTCTTCGCAAAGGTGGCAATACTCCCGGCTGAGGACGGTGAGCTTGGGTTTCAATCCGCGTCGGGTCGGAAGGTGATGAAGCGCGTGCCCTGCTCGTCCTTGATCAGCAGCGCCACCGCCTTCTTGATGTCGAGCTTGGCCACCGTGTCGTTGAAGACCTTCACGCTGGTGATGTCGGTGTTGTTCACGCGCAGCACCACGTCCCCCGGTCCCACGCCCGCGGCGAGCGCCGCGCCATCGGCGGCTTCGACGATGACGCCGCTCGAGACCTTGAGCGCCTTCTTCTGCTCGGCGGTGATCTCGGTCACGGCGAGGCCGAGCTTGCCGGGCTTCGCCTCGGGCTTCTTCCCCTTGGCCGACGCGGCCTTGGATTCCTCGGCCGACGGATCCTTGAACTCGGCCACCGTCACCGCGAGGTCACGCGGCTTGCCGGCGTGCATCACGTTGAGCGTGATCTTGGTGCCCGGCTTGAGCGCGCGGATGGTGCGCGAGAGGTCGGCCGAGCCTTCCACGGGGTGGTTGTCGATCTTGAGGATCACGTCGCCGGCCTCGAGACCGGCCTTGGCGGCGGGAGAGCCCTCCTCCACGTTGCCGACGACCGCCCCCTGCACTTTCGGCAACCCGAGGCTGTCGGCCAGGTCCTTGGTCACGTTCTGGATGCCCACGCCGATGCGGCCGCGCACGACCTTGCCGGTCTTCATCAGCTGGTCGGCCACGTTGAACGCGTAGTCGATGGGAATCGCGAAGGAGATGCCGGCGAAGCTGCCGGTGCGCGAGAAGATCTGCGAGTTGATGCCGATCACTTCGCCGCGCATGTTGAGCAGCGGGCCGCCGGAGTTGCCGGGGTTCACCGCGACGTCGGTCTGGATGAACGGCACGGCATCGAGGTTCGGGTCGCCCGAGAGATTCTCGCGGCTCTTGGCCGAGACGATCCCCGCGGTCACGGTGTTGGCGAAGCCGAACGGCGAGCCGATGGCGATCACCCATTCACCCACGCGCAGCTTGTTGGTGTCGCCAATCTTCATCACCGGCAGGCCGGTGGCCTCGACCTTGATCACCGCCACGTCGCTGCGCGTATCGGCGCCGATCACCTTGGCCTTCAGCTCGCGCTTGTCGGTGAAGCGCACGGTGATCTCCTCCGCGTTCTCCACCACGTGCGCGTTGGTGACGATGAAGCCGTCGGCCGAGACGATGAAGCCCGAGCCGAGCCCGAAGGGACGCAGGCGGCCGCGGTCACCCGGGGTCGGCGGCGCCTTGGGCGCGTTGCGCTCGCCGCGAGGGTTGGGCTTCCCGGGCGCCTGGCCGTCCGGCAGGAAGCGGCGGAAGAATTCGTAGAACGGGTCGTCCTCGGAGAGTCCCGGAACGGCCTGGCGCGAGGCGCGTGTCTCGGTGTTGATGTTGACCACCGCGGGGCCGTACTTCTCGACCAGGTCGGCGAAGTCGGGCAGCACCTGGGCCGGCATGCCGGGGGCGATCGTGGCCTTGGGGCCCTGGGCTTGCGCGTGCGCTTGAGCGGCGAGTCCGAAGGCAAAGAGCGCGCCGAGGAGGGAAGCGTGCAGTCGATTCATGGTGTCGATCCTGTTATGGGAGGGCTCGGCCTCGAGGGGCCGTTTTCCTCAGATGGGGTGAACCGTGGGAAATCTCCAGCAGGCCGCGATTCTACGGCCGGCGGGCGACGCTGCGGGCGACCTGCTGCGCGGTAGCGGCGGGAACTTCGCCCAGCACCGATACCAGGTGGTCGCCTACGGGGCGTACGAAGAAGGTGGTGGTGCCGTCTTCCGACGAGCCTTCCGCGCCGCGCGACGGCGACGGATTGGGCTCTACGAAGACGGACAGGCTCGCGAGCCCGTCGGTGAAGATCATCTGCGCCACCGGCTGCGAACGGCCAGGCATGGTGCGCTTCAGCTCGGCGATCTTCTGGAAGCCGGTCGGGATCGCACGCGCGGTCCAGCCCGAGTCGGCGCTCACGGCCTCGTCGCGCATCTGGCCGTCGCTGATCCACTGGCGGTTGCGCGCCCTGAAGATCGACTTCAGGTCGGAGCGCGCCACGTGCGGCCCGAGCTTGAGATCGGTGAAGGTGTACTGCTCGATCACCTGGCGCTGCTCGTTCAGCGTCTTCGCGCGCAGGATCAAGCCCGAAGCGAGCTCCGAGCAGATGCGCTGCGCGTAGCGCGCCGTGTCCCGCGGCTCGAGGCGGATCCACTGGCATTCGTAACCCAGCACGCGCTCGGTCTTGCCGAGGGAGACGTCGTAGCTCGCCGCGATCGCCTCCGAGGAGGCGGAGAGGATGCGCGGGAAGAAGCGGTTGGTGATGCGCGGATCGAGGCGCACCGTCTTGGCATCCGGGAAGCGGCAGAAGGTCTCGTCGTTGCGGCGCACGATTTCGAGGGACGCGTCGTCCAGCGGCTCGATGCGCTCGTGCTCCTCGCCCCCCGCGTTGTGGTGCGTCACGCGCACGGTCGACGTCCGGTCACCGTTGGTGTGGACGTAGACCCCTTCGTAGGAAGCGGCGCGCGCCGACTGCCCGGCGCGCTGCAGCCAGGCGAGCGGATCGGCGGCGGGCGCCGCCTGGGCCGAGCAAGCCACGCCGACGGCGAGCGCCGGAACCAGCCGGCGCATGCCGGGCGCGGCCCGAACACTCATCGTGCCGCGGCGGCCGGCGCGGCGCGGTTGTTCACCGGCCGATAGAGTTCAGCGGAGGGGAGCTGCTTGTGCGCGGCGAGGTAATCCTGCACGTCGACGGCGGGGGCGGCCGGAAGCTTGTTCGCCACCGGCTGGATCGCGCCCGGGTTCTTCGCGATCACGCTGCCGCCGGAAGGCGCCTGGCCTCCCTGGGTGCCGATCCAGCCCACCACCCCGATGGTCGCGACCGAAGCCGCGGCCGCGAGCGCGATGCGCCCGACCGTGGTTTCGTGCACGCGCTTGGGACGCGCGATGATCGCCGGCTCCGCGACGAGCGCCTGCTGCACGCGCTCGGCGGTGCGGGTGGGATGGGGCTTGCCGCCGCGCAACACGTCACCAATGAGGTGGTACGTCTGCCACGTGTGCGCAGCCTCGCGGCTCGCGCAACACGAGCGGATGGCGCTCTCGGCCTCGGGGGTCTCGAGCTCGCCGTCCATCAGCGAGGAAATATCCTGGGTCATTTGTCCTGCTCCTGTCTCGTCATGCGGCCGCCGCCTTGGCGCTCGGCCTTGCTTTAAGGGGTTGCAGCCCCGGTGGTTCGTTATTACCAGCGTTTGTCTTTGCTCGTGCCCAGCTGCGGGCGAAGCTTCTCGGCGACCGCCTCGCGCGCGCGGAAGATGCGCGAGCGCACGGTGCCGATCGGGCAGTTCATGATCTGTGCGATCTCTTCGTACGACAGTCCGTCCAGCTCGCGCAG
>DATLEL010000240.1:0-4052 GCA_035525255.1 Usitatibacter sp. | reverse complement strand
GCGTTCGTGCAGCCGGTGGCGTGGCGCGGCGAGGTGTGCGGTGCGATCGTGATCGGCCACCGCGTCGCGCGCCGCGCCTCCGACGAGGAGCGCAAGGACACGCGCGAGCTCGCCGACCGCGTGGCGGTCGCGGTGTCCTCGGCGTGGCGCGACAAGCAGCTCTACGTCCAGGCGCACTTCGACACCATCACGGGGGCGCCGAACCGGCTGCTCTTCAAGGACCGCCTCGAGCTGGAGATCGTCCGCAGCCACCGCGAGGGACTCACGTTCGCGCTGCTGTTCATCGACCTCGACCACTTCAAGAACGTGAATGACAGCTACGGGCACACCACCGGAGACGCGGTGCTGCGCGAGGCCGCCGCGCGCATCCAGCTTTGCATCCGCGCGAGCGATTCGCTGGCGCGCCTCGGAGGCGACGAGTTCACGGTGCTGCTCACCAACCTGGCAGATCCACAGGAAGCGTGGCTCATCTCGGAGACCATCGTCGCGGCGCTGTCGCGCGAGTTCGTCGCGGGCGAGCATCGCTGCTTCCTCAGCGCCAGTATCGGCATCGCCTCCTATCCCGCGGATGGCGGCTCGGCCGAGGAGCTCCTGAAATGCGCCGACACCGCGATGTACCGCGCCAAGGCCAAGGGGCGCGGGCAGGCCGTGTTCTACGAGCAGAAGATGAACGAGGAAGCGGTGGCGCGCGTTTCGCTCGACCGCGACCTGCGTGTCGCGCTGCAGCGCGGCGAGCTGGTGCTTCACTACCAGCCCCTCTGGGATCTCAGGAGCGGCGCCATCGTGAGCGCCGAGGCACTGCTGCGCTGGAACCATCCGACGCGCGGGCTCATTTCGCCCACCCGATTCATCACGCTCGCCGAGGACTCGGGCTTCATCGAGACGCTCGGGCAGTGGATCATCACCGAGGCATGCCGCCAGGTGCGCGCCTGGCGCGGGCAGGGCATCCAGCTGCGTCACGTGTCGGTGAACGTGTCGCCGCGCCAGTTCCGCCGTCGCGGCATCGTGGAGTTCCTGCGCCGCAGCGTGGAGGAGGCGGGCATCCCGGCGCAGTGCCTGCAAATCGAGATCACCGAGGGTTTGCTGGTGGAGCGGGGTGAGGCGGTGGAGGCGATGCTGGACGAGATCGCCGCCATGGGCCACGGCATCGCGCTCGACGACTTCGGCACCGGCTTCTCCTCCATGGCCTACCTCAAGCGCTTCCCGGTGCACTACATCAAGATCGACCGCGCGTTCGTGGAGGGGCTCGAGCACAGCGCCGACTCCGAAGCCATCGTCTCGGCCATCATCGCCATGTCCCACGCGCTGGGAAAGCTGGTGATCGCCGAGGGCGTCGAGACCGAGGAGCAGGCGATGCTGCTGCGCTCGCTGCGCTGCGACCACGCGCAGGGCTTCCTGCTCTCGCGTGCGGTTCCCGCCGCCGATTTCACCATGCTCGCGGCGCTTCCACGGGCGGCCGGAGTGCTCGCCTAGGTCCCCTCACCGCGCCTGCGTTGCACCTGTAAGCGCGCGCCGGACCATAACGTGACGTGCTTCATAAGGGCGAATCGCCCCGGGTGGCTATCGTCGCGCCACACCCGGGCAGCAATGCCTCCCTGATGGCGTCCGGGTGCTTTCCGGGGCGCCGGCAACGGCGCCCCTTTTTCCCTTTCCGTCCCCCTTTCGCTCCCTTCCCGCGCGGTTGCTGCGATGCAGCAAACCGGCCTTCATCCATGCTGAAAGGATTACCTCCTAACCCCTTGAAAATTCACAAAAGGAGGTGGAAATGTAGGAAAATGTCCCTACGACTTGTAGGAAACCAACACCTGCAATGTAGGAATTGCACTTGTAAGACCCAAAAACCAGCCTTGTGACTTAATTCATAAGGGTTTTTTGGCGCGGCGCGTAACTTCCGAAAACAACAACGAAACAGGTGTTTCAGGGAGAAGTCGATGAAGACCAAATTCACCTGGGCTGCGCTCGCCGCCCTTGTCCTCGCCGTGGCACCCGCCGCCATCGCGCAGCAACCCGGGCCGATCGAAACGCGTCTCGAGGCACGCAAGGTCGTGGCCGCCGCCGACGGCAAGGAAGGCTTCGCCGCGGCCGAATCCGCGAAGCCCGGCGACGTGATCGAGTACATCGCGACCTATCGCAACACCTCGACGCAAGCGGTGCGCAACCTCGAGGCCACGCTTCCCATCCCCGCCAACACCGAGCTCGTCGCCGGCAGCGCCGAACCCGTGGGCGCCAAGGCCTCGGTCGATGCGCGCGCGTTCGAGGCGATGCCGCTGAAGCGCAAGGTGCGCCGCGGTGCCGCCGAGGTCGAGGAGGCCGTGCCTGTTCACGAGTACCGGTCGCTGCGCTGGTACCCGGGCGTCCTCGCACCGGGCAAGTCGCTCGCGTTCAAGGCGCGCGTGCGCGTGCTGGATGACGCCCCCGCCACCGGGCCGCCGGGAGCGCGCCGATGACCGCCGAAAAATTTTCACGGATCCGGCCCTCGCCGGTTTCGTCGTTTTTGAAGGGCCGATTTTCGAAGTTTTCGTATGTAACTGAAGCACTGCAATCAACCAAGGAGAAGCACATGAATTCGACCACGCAAGCCAGCAGCAAGGGGGAAACCCTTCGCTTGTGGGCGTTCGCGTTGCTCGTTCTCGTGGCCGGCGCGCTGTTCGCGCTCGGCACGACGAATGCGCACGCGGCTCCCCCCGCGGGCACCGTGATCGGCAACCAGGCGACGGCGACGTACCAGGACGCGAGCAACACCCCGCGTACGGCGACGTCGAACCTGGTGCAGACCACGGTCTCGCAGGTGAAGACGTTCACCCTGACGGCCAACGGCGCACGCACTGCCGCGCCCGGCCAGACGGTTTACTACCCGCACACCATCACCAACACCGGCAACGGCAGCGATACCTACGCGCTGAACGCGCTGTCGTCGACCAACTTCGCGGCAGCCGCGGCTCCCCATAGCGGCCTCGCGTACTACATCGACGCCAACGGCGACGGCGTGCCGGACAACGCGACCCCGATCAACACCTCGGGTCCGATCGCGGCGGGCGGAGTCTTCCGCTTCGTCGTGGCCGGCACGGTGCCGGCGGCCGCGGCCAACGGCAACACCGCCGACATCACGGTCTCGGTTTCCGACACCACGCCGACCACGCTCACCAACACCGATACGACCACGGTGGCTTCCTCGGTGATCACGGTGACCAAGGCGCTGTCGCAGAACTCGGGCCCGTCGCCCAACGCGGGTCCGATCACGCTCACGCTGTCGTACACGAACTCGGGCACGGCTCCGGCCGCAAGCCTGCAGATCACCGATGCGCTCCCCGCCGGCATGACGTACATCGCCGGCTCTGGACGCTGGAGTGTCTCGGGCGCGACCGCGCTTTCCGACGCCACCGGTCCCGGCGACCCCGCCGGCATCGACTACTCGGTGACGGGCAGCACGGTGACCGCGATCGTGACCAGCGTCCCCGCCGGCTTCTCCGGCACGGTGACGTTCTCGGTGCAGATCGCCGCGGGACGCCCGCCGGGCTTCATCAACAACACGGCGAGCTACCAGACCTCGACGCAGGCTTCGGTGAACACCAACACCGCGAGCTACCAGGTGCTGCAGACGGCACAGGTCGTGGCCAACGGCTCGACCACGTCGTCGGTCAACTTCCCCACGGCGGGTTCGGGCGAGCCGGTCACGGTCGCCAGCGCCGCGGCGGGAGCCACCATCAACTTCACCAACGTGGTCTGGAACCTCGGCAACGCCGCCGACAGCTTCGTCATCTCGATGGCGGGGCAGGCCGGCTGGCCCGCGGGCACCACGTTCACGCTGCTGCAGGCCGATGGCGTCACTTCGCTCATCGCCAACACCACGCCGTCGGTGCCGACGCACACCGGCAGTTGCGCGGCGGGCTTCGAGACCGACGCGGTAAACCTGCGCTGCGGCTACCGCGTGATCCTGCGCGTGCAGCTGCCGGCTATCGCTACCGGCGGCCCGTACTCGATCACCAAGACGGCCACTTCGAGCTTCGACAGCACCCGGACCGATACGGTGATCGACACGCTCACGGTGGTCA
>DATLEL010000227.1:0-11574 GCA_035525255.1 Usitatibacter sp. | reverse complement strand
ACGTTCTCGAGCACCGTCAGGTTGGGAAACACCGCCGAGATCTGGAACGAGCGGATGATGCCGCGGCGCGCCACGTCGGCGGGCCGGTCGCGCGTGATGTCGAGCTCGTTGAAGACGATCGCGCCCGCGGTGGGCTGCAGGAACTTGGTGAGCAGGTTGAACGTGGTGGTCTTGCCCGCGCCGTTGGGCCCGATCAACGCATGGATCGAGCCGCGCTTCACCTTGAGATCCACGTGGTCGACGGCGACGAAGCCCTTGAACTCCTTGGTGAGCCCACGCGTTTCGAGGATGGTGTCGCCGGTCATTCGGGAAGGGGGCTCGGGGGTGGATGATGCTCGCGCATGCTAACCCGCGCCTCGCCCGGCTATCAAGGCGTCGGATGCAAATTTCCCCCGTTAAAAGCGGGATTTACGTCGAAAGTGTCCGGGCGGGCGGACACCCCCGGCGGGAGCCGCGCGGCCTCAGCCGCCGCGCCGCCCGAACGCGATCGCACCCTGGTTTGGACCCAGCCGGAACATGAGCCCGGCGCGCTGGCCGCTGCGGCCGCTGAAGAAACCGTCGAAGCTCCCCGCCGCGCCCTGCCCGCATGAAGGCTCGCAGCCGATGATGAGCGGCGTCGGATTCGGCAGGCCGGGAATGTTCCCCGAATACGCGGAGAAGTATTGGTCGCGATAGATCGGCATGCCGTGCGCGCTTCCCGTCCACGTCTGCCCGTTGATGCCGACGTTGACCGAGGCGTCCACCGTGCGGTTGCTGAAGTTGGCGTTGAGGGTCGCGCTGTTGAGCGCACCCACGTGCCCCGCGGAGTCCGTCGGGCTGGTGGAGCCGATCACGTCGTAGGTGGCGGTGCCGGTGAGCGGCAGCGCAACGGGCCCGCTCTGCGGCCCGGCGAAGATGTAGTGCAGGCTGGTATTCGCGAGCGAGATGCTTTCACCCGCGCTGCCTCGCGTCGCGGTCGCCGTGCCGCCGCCCCAACGCCCCCACACCATGCCGGTCTCGGCATCGACGCCGGATTGCACCACCTGCGCGCTACCCAGCTCGTAGGCGGCATAACCACCGAGTGCCGTGCGCGGCGCGGTGAAACGCGTGACGCGACCCTGGGCATCGGCGGTGACCTCGTCCAGCCGGTTGGTAGCGGCATAGGTGAGGATCACGCCCGGCGCCTGTCCCGAGGGATCCGAGACGCGTCCCTCGCGATAGGGTGCGGCCGCGAGCTGCCGCGGGCCGGCGAGCGCCGCGACGCCGCTCACGAAATTCCAGAAAGCCGCGTTGGGCGCGGTGGCGTCGGAGATGCCGTAGCCGAGGATCGCGCCGGTGAGCCCGGTGCCGACGAAGCTTCCCTCGAAGCTGCCGGAGAGGTTGCCGTTGGTGCGAGACGAGATGCCCGAGCCGTTCACGATGATCAGCCGGTCGGCGGTGGAACCGAAGAACGCATTCAGCGAGATCGGCACGTTCGCGGCGTTCATCTGCCAGGTGCCGCCGTTGTTCGCGCCTTGCGACGGGATCGACACCGTCGCGGCGAGCCCCAGGGTGCGGTCGGAGAAATTCACGTCGATGCGCGCCGAGCCGAGCGTGCCCGCGACGTTGTTCTGGTTGGTGGGCGGGGTCGCCGCCGCGAGCGTGTAGGTAGCGGTGCCGGTGAGCACGTCGCTCAGGTACACCGGGTATCCCGACGGCGCCATGATCCAGTGCACGCTTCCCGGCACGTTGCTGAGCGAGCCGGTGCCGAAGAACCCGAGGCTCGCGCCCTCGTAGCGGCCCATGGTCACCGTCGTGCCGTCGAGGTTGATGATGCGCAGGTCGCTGCTGCCGCCGGCGAGCGCGGGCTCGATGTTGCTCTGGGTGCCGGCGTAGGCGCGATAGCCGCGCAGCGCGTCGCCATTCAGCACCAGGTCGCGCCCCACCGCCTGCCCCGCCACCGGCGAGCCGCCGGCGATGATGATGTCGCGCAGGTCGAGGGGATCGCCCGCGAGGTTGGCGGTGGCGTCGAGGGTGGTGAAGCCGAGGCCGTTGTTGCCGACGAGCGCGGTGGTGACGATGCGCGTGCCGAGGCCCGAGGCGTCGCTCGGCGCGAAGTCGCGCGTGTCGGCGGCGGCGCTGCCCGGTGCGGATGCCTGCCCCGGCTTGGCGTTGACCATGTTGGTCGCGGCGTCGGTGATGAAGCGCGGCGTGGGAATGTAACGCGGCGCCTGCGCGCCCATCACCAGCACCGTCTGGCCGGGACCGGTGATGAGGGTCTGCGCGCCCGCGGCCGCATTGCTCACCGCGTGGGAGCCTTCGATGGTGTGGTTCACCGCGATGCCGCCCTCGGCCCGCCCGCCCTGCACCACGCTCGCGTCGCACTCTTCCGCCTCGCAGGCGTAGAGGATGTTGCCCGAGCCGCGGATGCCCACGGTGGCGACGCGCGTCTTCATGACGAACTTGTCGCGGTTGCCCGCCGCGAGGAGCCCCGTGAACGTGCGCAGGGTGCCCTTGATGAGGGAGAGCACCACGCCGTCGCCGGCGCGGTCGGAGTACTGCTCGATCACGAATTGCGTCGAGGGCCGCAGCGACAGGCGCGCCTGGTCCACCATGGTGAGCTGCACCATGCCGTTGGGCCCGGTGGTGATGCGGTCGCCTGCGTCGACCGGAGTGCCGCGCAACGGCGCCAACTGGCGGCCGTCGGCTTTCGCGAGCGTGACCTGCCCGGTGACGAACGTGAATTCGCCACTGGCCGCGGCGGCAGCGAGCGGCAGGGCGAGCACGGCGGCGAGCCAGGAGCGGCGGGCGGTGCGGGTGCGGTTCGTCATGGCATCACCTCAGGAGAGCTCGCAACGGATCGCGGACGTGATCTCGTGGCGGTTGAAATCGTAGATGTCGATGTTGGAGCGGTTGGTCGAGAACGCGTACTGCAAGCGCAGCCCGCACTTCTCGCGGAACTGCCAGTTGAGGCCGAGCGTCGCCTCGCCATACGTGTCGCGGCCCTTCTCGACCACCGTCGAGCGCGCGAACGCGTCCTTGTCGCGGCGGTGGATGAGCGCCGCGGCGCCGAACGCCTGCAGCTTCGGCGTGATCGAGTACTGCAGGTAGCTGCGCAGACCGCCGAGGTGCTTGCTCTTGGACGTGGCGCCGTCGGCGAATTTCTCGTTCGCGCGGTCCTCGCTTCCGAACACGGTGAGGTACAGCATCGGCACGCCTTTCCGCTCGAAGCTGCGCAGCCACGAGGCGGCGACGAACAACTGGTCGAAGTCCTCGATGGCGTTGTCGGGGAAGCGCACGCGGTTCAGCTGCACCGCGAACCCCAGCTGCGTCTTCGGATCGAGCGCGCGGCGCCAATCGCCGGCGACCCCCGCCATGCGGCGGTCGTTGGTGGGCCGCGGCTCGAGGGCGGCATTGCCCTTCTGCGAGAACTCCAGGAACGAGCCCGAGAGCCGCCACTGGTTGCGGCCGTCGTTGAAAGCGCCGCCCGCGCGCAGCTCGGCCGACACGGAGTTGAAATCCGATTCATGGCGGTAGGCGCGCCCGCGCGCTTCTCCGCCGGCGAATAGGCTCCAGCCGCGTGTGAGGGGGCGTGAATACTCGGCGCCGATCGCGCCGTGCATGAAGGGCGCCGAGCGCTTGATGGCATTGCCGGTCGCTTCGATGCCGACCAGGTTGAAGGCTTGCTGCGCCGCGGAGCCGAAGTCCACCGGCACGCCGGTGATGTTGGAGTCGTACCCCAGGCCCAGCTCGCCGAATCCGTTCCAGCCCGCCTGGGTCTGGTGCTTGCGCGCCTGGATCGCCTCCAGGTAGCGGTTGATCGCCTGCTGCGCGGCCGCGGGCGGATTGCTGTCGCGCAGCTTGGCGAAGCCCGCCTCGGCGAGGTCGAACGAGCCCGCGGCGTAATAGGCGCGCGCCAGGTCCATCTGCGCCCCGGCATGGTTGGGGATCAACGCCAGGACGCGCTCGAAAGCCACGATCGCCTCCTCGAGCCGGCCGCTGTCGAGCGCCGCGACACCGAGCAGGTAATCGAACTCCGGCGTGCCCACCAGGCGGTCCTGCAGCGGCGCCAGGACTTCATAGGCCTGCTTGGCGTTGCCCGATGCGAGCAGCCCGCGCGCGCGCTCCAGGGCCTGGGGATCGGCGTGGGCCGCGACCGGGGCGAGCGCGCAGACGAGGGCGGCGAGGGGCGCGGCGAGCCGGCGAGCGTGCGGCGTCATGGCATGTTTTCCTTGTTGTTTTGGTCGATTATGATGGCCGGGCCCCTTACGCGGAGTGCCTCCCATGAACGATCGCGCGCTCGAGCCGGTGCTGGTCCACACGCTCGAGGACGGCATCGCGACGCTGCGCCTGAATCGTCCGCGGCAGTACAACGCCCTCTCCGCCGAGCTGCTCGCCTCCCTGCACGTCGCCCTCGACGCGATCGCGAGCGACGCCGCGGTGCGCGTGGTTCTGGTCACCGGGAGCGGCACCGCGTTCTGCGCCGGGCATGATTTGAAGGAGATGCGCGCGCTGCCGCCGGAGGCCATCGCGCCGCTGTTCGAATCCTGCAGCGCGATGATGCAGAAGCTGGTCGCACTTCCCCAGCCCGTCATCGCCGTGGTCAACGGCCTCGCCACGGCGGCAGGCTGCCAGCTGGTGGCCCAGTGCGACCTCGCGGTCGCCTCCGAGCACGCGCGCTTCGCCGTGTCGGGCGTGAACCTGGGTCTCTTCTGCTCCACGCCCGCCGTCGCGCTGTCGCGCAACTTGGGCCGCAAGCGCGCCGCGGAGATGCTGTTGACGGGCGATTTCATCGACGCCGCCCAGGCGCTGGACTGGGGCCTCGTGAACCGCGTCACGCCCGAGGCGCAGGTGATGGAGAGCGCGCGCTCTCTCGCCGCGAATCTCAAGGCGAAGCCCGCCGCGACGCTGGCCGCGGGCAAGGCGCTCTTCTACCGGCAGCTCGAGGCCACCCTCCCCGCCGCGTATGCCGATGCCTCGCGCACCATCAGCGCCGACATGGGTTCGGACGCCGCGCGCGAGGGCGTCGACGCCTTCCTCGCGAAGCGCCCGCCCCGCTGGAAGGCCTAGCGGGCGGACGCGCGCGGGCACTACGGCCCGCACAGCAGCTGCGGGATGCGCGAGCGGCCGACGTTCGGGATGGCGCAACCGGTCCCGGACAAGTCGACGAAATGCGGCGAGCCTGCCGCGTTGGAGCGGATCTCCAGCAGCCCGCCACGGGCGCCCAGCATGCGTGCGAAGAAGCGCACGTCCACCACGCAGCTCGTGCCCGCGTCGATGAAGCTGCCGCAATGGCTCTCCATGTCGAAGTCGCCGGGTGCGCTGAGGCCATCGAGCAGCAACCGCGCCTCGCCGACGTTCGACAAGGTGACGACCGCCGGGGCGCTGATGGTGCCGACGAAAGCGTTGCCGAAGCCGACGCGCGTGGGCGACACCCGGAGGATCGGAACCGGGTTCGCCGTGCCCTCCCCGGATAGCGTCACCACGTAGGGCGCGGTTTCGGAAGCGATGCGGATCGTGAGGGCGCCCCCACGGCTTCCGCGCGCGCTGGGCGTGAAGAACACCGTCGCGGTGCACGAGCCGCCGGCCGGAATCGCGGTGCAGCTTTCGCTTACGGAGAAGTCCCCGGTGGCGTCGATATCGCTCACCACCACCGGCTGACCGGAGACGTTCGCGAGGACCACCGCCTGGCCGGCGCTGCGCGTGCCGAACGGCTGTGCGCCGAAGGCGAGCGCATCCACCACGTTCAGCGCGCGCTGCGGCACGGCGGCGACGCCGACGCCCGAGAGCGCAACATCCACGGACGGATTGGTGCCATTCGAGGCGATGTGCAGCACGCCCGCGCGATTGCCGAGGGTGCTGGGCACGAAGGTCACATTGACGAAGCACGTCGCACCGACCGCGAGCGAGCCGCCACACGCAAGGGTGCCGGCCGGCAAATCCGCGAGCGCGAAGTCGCCGGAGGGTGCTGCGGCCGAGATGTCGACCGGTGCGCTGCCGACGTTCGACACGAACACCAGCTGCGGGACGCTCGCGTGGTTCAGCGTCTGCGCGCCGAAGTCCAGGGACGAGGGGGACGCATCGAGCGTTCCGACGGCCGTGCTGACCCCCACGCCGTTGAGCGCGACGAGGTGCGGGCTGCCGGGGGCATTCGTGGAGATGGACAAGCTTCCCGTCCGCGTGCCGGTGATGAGCGGCGTGAAGGTCACGTCGATCACGCAGCCCGCGCCCGGCGCGAGGGACTTCGGGCATGCGGACGTGAACGCGAAATCGCCGCTGATGGTGATTCCGCCGATCGCCATGTTCGCGGTGCCGTCGTTCGTCAGGGTCACCGATTGCGGCGGGCTGGTGGTGGCCACGGTGCGCGCCGCGAAGGTGAGTGACGGCGGGGACACACCGGCGCCCGGGGCGGGCGCGGCCAAGCCGCTGCCGGAGAGCGTGACCTGGTGCGGCGAGCCCAGCGCGTTGCTGGTCACGGTGAACGTGCCCGACGCGGGACCCACGACGGTCGGGACGAACTTGAGCGTGACGGTGCAAGACGCGTCGGGTGCGAGCGTACCCACGCACCCACCTGCCGCGGCAAAAGGACCGCTGCTGACCACGGCGCTGGCGACATCGACGTTGACACTGCCGCTGTTGGTGATGGTGAACGTGAGCGGCGTGCTCGGCGTGCCCACCACGGTCGCGGGGAAAACGAGCGCGGCAGGAGCCACGGTGAGCACCGGCGAGCTCGCGAGCGCACCCTGCCCGGTCAAGGTAACCGTGTGCGGCGAGCCCGTTGCGTCGCTCGCGATGGTGAACGGGAAGGAGCCCGGTCCCGCCGACTTGGGCGTGAACACGAAGACCACCGTGCAGGAAGCGCCCTTGTCGAGGGTGGTGCCGCAATCATTGGACGCGATGAAAAAATCGCCCGAGCTCGTGAACGGCGCACTGAAAGTGATCACGGTCGACGAGCCATTCGACAGCGTGAGCGATCGCGGCGCCGAGGTTGCGCCCAGGAGGACCGTGCCGAAGTCGAGGGTCGTGGTCGAAAGCGTAAGGGCCGGGGGCGACGCCACCGCGAACTTCGGCGAGAACTCGGAGGCGGCGCATCCGCCGTCGCCACAGAATCCCATCATGGCCATGGCGGTGACGTTGTCGACCAGCCTGCCGGTGATGGTGGCATCGAAGCGATATTTGCCGATGCCGGGGTCGAAAATCGGCGAAACGGCGATGAGATGCTCTTCCCCCTCGGGAAGGGCGCGCGGGTCGTTGGTGGTGTACAAGTTGACCGTGCCGAAAGAGTACGGAGAGCCGAGCGTTCCCGCGATGACGGTATCGCTGCCGACGTGGGCGACCGAAGCGATGACGGGGTAGTCCTGCAGACTCGAGCCCTGCGCCGTCGGGCCGTCGCCATCCACGTCGATGCCGATGCCCCCGTTGGCGAAGATCGAATTGGGGCCGATGATCACTTCGCGGCTGTCGTAGATCACCACGCCCCGGCCCGAATTCCCGGCGATGACGTTGCTGTCCACCTGGCTCGCGCCGCTGAAGAACACCTTGGCACGCTTCGCGGACGCGCGCGCCCGCAGCTTGATGATGTCCGCCGGGCGCAGCGCGCAGTCGCAGGTGATGGCCGTGGCGAAGGCGACGCCGTCGCTGTTGCCGCTCACCAGGTTCTGCCCGATGAGGGCGCCGCCGCCGCGGACGCTCAGGCCGATGCCGCCGTTGTCGAGGATGTTGTTGCCGATGATCTCCGCGTTGGCGCGCACGAAGATCCCTTCGCCCGCGTTGCCGAATATGTTGTTGCCCTCCTCGCTGTTGCCGATGAAGGCGAGGCCCCCCGCCACGTCGATCCCGACGCCGTTGCCGCTGATGTCATTGAGGGCTAGGGAAACGCGGGAGGCGCTGACGTAGACCCCGGCAGCCGCGAATTTGCTGATCGTCAACCCACGAATGCCGACGTCGTCCGCACCGACCACGATCCCCGAGCAAGTCGCGCATGCCGCGCCGTCGAGGGTCACCGCGGCCCCGGCGCTGGTGCCGTCGAGAGTGGTGTTCGGGCACGTCAGCGTCATCTGCTCGGTGGGCTGGATCAGGAGCGGTCCGGGCGGAAGCGCGAAGGTGATGGTGGGCGGCGTGTCGAGCGTGCAGGTGGAGTTCACCGCATCGATCACGTTCGGCAGCGAGCCGGAATCCGTGCGCGAGCCGGACGTATTCGTCACAACGAAGGGCACCGTCGAAACGCCGAGGTAAGCGGACGCGGGGTTGATGTTGCGGTTGACGGCGTCACCGAAAGCGCCGATTTCCAGCGTGGTGTAGTGAAGTCCCGGAATGCCCGTCACCGGAAGCGACACGCTGCAGGTCCCGTCCAGCGGAAGCGTGATGCCGGCCAGGGACAAGCCCCCGGAAGGCGTGGTGACCGCGGCGCCGCAATCGTTCGTGAGCGTGCCGGCCACGTTGGTGACCCCGGCGGCGTACGTCAGGTCCAGGGTGGCGCTCGTCACGCCGCCGCCGCCGTTGAGCTCCACGGTCAGCGTCGAGGTGTCGCCGACGACGATGGTCGAGGGCGAGAACCTGAGCTTTGCGAAGGGCGAGGTCAATGCCGCCGACGCACATGCGGTCGCGGCCAGCCAGACGAATAGTGACCGGACCATGATCCGGCGAACGCTTGCGAACGACATCGGGCCTCCCCACGCCAACAGCGGATTGAACTGCCTCCCCTGACTACCGGAGGCCCCGTTGTTCGGAGGACAGGAGCGCTCGCCCGGCGATGGTATCGCGCCGCAGCAAAACCGGGCAATACGGCTTTTTCTACACTTGCAATCGTCGGCGGCGCAGGTCGCGCACCACTTCACGCGCCGCGTTGTGCCCCGGGACCCCCGTCACGCCGCCACCGGGGTGGGCGCCGGCGCCGCACAGGTATAACCCGTTGATCGGCATGCGGTAGTTGCCGTGGCCTAGGACCGGCCGGGCGCTGAAGAGCTGGTTCAGCGTGAGCTTGCCGTGGAAGATGTCGCCACCCACGAGGCCGAATTCGCGCTCGAGATCCCAGGGAGAAAGCGCCCGGTGACCGAGGATCGAGCGCTTGAAGTTGGGCGCGAAGCGCGTGACCTGCGCCACGACCGCCTCGGCTGCACGATCGCGCTCGTCGGCCCAGGAGCGTCCCTGCGGCAGCCGGTAGCGAAAGTGCTGGCAGAAGAGGCTCGCGACATGGGCACCGGCCGGAGCGAGCGAATCGTCCACGGTGCTAGGGATCAGCATTTCGACGATGGGCTCCGCGGACCAGCCCTCCTCGCGCGCGCTCGCATGGGCGCGATCCATGAAGGCGAGCGAGGGCGCCATGATGATCCCCGAGCCGTGATGCGGCTGCGCCTGTGTCCCGGGCAGGGCGCTGAAATCAGGCAGCTCCGAAAGCGCCACGTTCATGCGGAAGGTGGCCGACTCGCTCTGGTAGTGGCGGAACGGCTCGCGCCATTCGCCGCCCTCGCCGCGCTCGTCGACCAGCGAAAGCAGCGCCTGGGGATGCGCATTGGAGACGACGCAGCGCGCGCGCAGCTCGCGGCCGTCCTCCAGCGCTACGCCCTGCGCGCGGCCGTCGCGCACCAGCACGCGTGCCACGCCCTGCCCGGTTTCGATCACCACGCCGCGCGCTTCGGCCTCGCGCCGCATCGCCTGCGTGATCGCACCCATGCCGCCGATCGCATGTCCCCACGAGCCCTTCTTGCCGTTCACTTCGCCGAAGACATGGTGCAGCAGCACGTAGGCCGACCCGGCGGAATACGGGCTGGCGAAATTGCCGACGACGCTGTCGAAGCCGAAGGCCGCCTTGATGGGCGCGGATTCGAACCAGCGGTCCAGCCATTCGCCCGCCGACAAGGTGAAGAGGTCGAGCACGTCGCGCTTGGCCTCCATGGAGAGCGCGTTCATGCGCCGCCCGGCCGTCCACGCGCGGAAGAAGTCGGCGATACCGCCGCCTACGTTGGGCGGCGTCTCCAGCAGCAGCCCGCGCAATACGTCGGCCACGCGCTCGAGACGCTCGTAATAGGCGGGCAGGCGTTCCGCGTCGCGCTTCGAGAAGCGCGCGATCTCGCGCTGCGTGGCTTCGAGGCCGCCGCCCACCTTGATGAACCCACCGTCGTCGAGGGGCAGGAAATTCGCGAACGGCCGCTCCACGATGCGCAGCCCGTGCCCGGCCAGCCGCAGGTCGCGGATCACCTTGGGATTGAGGAGGCTCACGGTGTAGCTGGCGGTGGAGTTGCGGAATCCCGGATGGAATTCCTCCGTCACCGCCGCGCCGCCGACGACGGCGCGCTTCTCCAGCACGCACACCTTCAACCCGGCGCCGGCCAGATACGCGGCGCACGTGAGGCCGTTGTGCCCCGCGCCGATCACGACGGCGTCGAACATCAGCTGAGCAGGAAATGCCGCACCGCGCCCACCTGCGCATCGTCCATCAGCATCGGACAATGGCCCGTGCGCGCGACGACCAGCGACTCCGTATGCGGGCGGCGCTTCATCTCCTCAAGCGTCTCGGCGAGCAGCAGGTCGGAGTTCTCGCCGCGAATCACCATCACCGGTCCGTGGACCAGGCTCCAGTAGGGGCGAAGGTCGATGTCGGCGGGAGGCACCGCGTGGAAGTTGACGCCGATGCCCGGGTCGTAGCGGAAACGCCACTTGCCGTCTTCGTGCTTCGCCGCGGTCATCGCGAGGTGCCGCCACTGCGCGTCGGTGAGCGGCCCGAAGGGGCTTGTGCCTCGCAGCGCCGCTTCCAGCGCCTCGATGGAGTCGAACTCAGGCTCCGCGCCGACGTATTCGCCGATGCGCTCCAGCGACGCCTTGGGAATGAAGCAGCCGACGTCGTTCATCACCAGCTTGCGCAACGGCGACCCCGGCAGCCCGGCGAGGATCATGCCGATGATGCCGCCCATGGAGGTGCCGACCCAATCCACCGTCTCGGCGTGCAGGCTCGCGATCAGCGTCGCCATGTCCTGGCAATAGACCGGATAGGTGTAGTCGGTGGGCTCGCGCAACCAGTCGCTGCGGCCGCGCCCGACGACGTCGGGGCAGACCACGCGGACGCGGTCGGAGAGACGCTCGGCGAGGTAGTCGAAATCGCGGCCGTTGCGGGTGAGGCCGTGGGCGCAGACCACGACGCGCGGATTCCTTGCGTCACCCCATTCGGTGTAGCGCATCCAATGGAAGCCGTGGGGGTCGAGGCAGCGCACCGCTCCTTCGCGCATCGGGGTCATTGCGGGCAAACGACCTTCATGGCTTTATCTGCGTTCATCTGCGTTCATCGGCGGTTCCAAAGCTTTTTGGTTGAATCACTCAATGGCGGCCGTGCTCTTGGCACGCTCGCGGAGAAGGAACTTCTGCACCTTGCCCGTGGAAGTCTTGGGCAGCGGCCCGAACACCACCGTCTTCGGCGCCTTGAACCGCGCCATGCGCGCGCGGCAGAACTCGATCATCTCCTCCACGCTCGCCGAGGCGCCTTCCTTCAGCTCGATGAACGCGCACGGCGTCTCGCCCCACTTGGGATCGGGCTGCGCCACCACCGCCGCCATCATCACCGCGGGATGGCCGTGGAGCACGTCCTCCACCTCCTGCGAGGAGATGTTCTCGCCGCCGGAGATG
>DATLEL010000219.1:0-4910 GCA_035525255.1 Usitatibacter sp. | reverse complement strand
GCCTGGATGAGCCCGGTGAGCGTCTGCGCGGTCTTCACGATCTGCGCGTAGTCGCCGCTTTCGAGGAACGCGTGGTCGATCACGGTCTCGACCTTGTTGCCGTGCACGATTTTCTCCAGGCGCAGGCGCCAGCCGTCCGACGTGGGGTCGCGCTCGATGTGGGACTTGGGCGGAAGGGGCTGCAGCGCCGAATGAAAAGCGCGCGCGGCCTTCGCGGCGCCGTCCTGGTCGGCGAGCGAGATTTTTTCCATGCCCAGCATCGAATGCAGGACCGCGGAGTCCATCGCGGCCGACAGGCGCTCGATCACCGCTTCGGTCATGAGGTACTCGGTCGCGATCTTCTCGAGGGCCTCGCCGGCGAGCGGCGCGGCACCTTCCGCGGGCATGATGGAAGCGCCGTTCAGTGCACGCTTGAGCTGGTGCTGCTTGAGCTCGTGCTCATCCTTGAGGTAGCGCTCTTCCTTGCCGCTCTTCACCTTGTAGAGCGGCGGCTGCGCCACGTAGATGTGGCCCTTCTCGAGCAGCATCGGCATCTGCCGGTAGAAGAACGTGAGCAGCAGCGTGCGGATGTGCGCGCCGTCCACGTCCGCGTCCGTCATGATGATGATGCGGTGGTAGCGCAGCTTGTCGAGGTTGAATTCCTCGCCGATGCCGGCTCCCAGGGCGGTGATGAGCGTGGCGACCTCGGTCGAGGTGATGATCTTGTCGATGCGCGCGCGCTCGACGTTGAGGATCTTGCCTTTCAGCGGCAGGATCGCCTGGTTCTTGCGGTCGCGCCCCTGCTTCGCTGAGCCGCCGGCGGAGTCGCCCTCCACCAGGTAGAGCTCGCACTGGGACGGGTCGCGCTCCTGGCAGTCGGCGAGCTTGCCGGGCAAGCCCGCGCCGTCGAAGACGCCCTTGCGCCGCGTGAGCTCGCGTGCCTTGCGGGCCGCTTCGCGCGCCCGCGCGGCTTCCACGATCTTGGTGCAGATGATCTTCGCGTCCGTCGGGCGCTCCATCAGGAAATCCGCCAGCTTCTGGGCGACGACTTCCTGCACCACCGGCTGCACTTCGGACGAGACCAGCTTGTCCTTGGTCTGCGACGAGAACTTGGGCTCCGGCACCTTCACGGAAAGCACGCACGTGAGGCCTTCACGCATGTCGTCGCCGGTCGTCTCGACCTTCGCCCTTTTGGCGATCTCTTCCTTCTCGATGTAGTTGTTGATGGTGCGCGTCATCGCCGCGCGCAGCCCCGTGAGGTGGGTGCCGCCGTCGCGCTGCGGGATGTTGTTGGTGAAGCACTGCACGGTCTCGCCGTAGGAGTCGTTCCACTGCATCGACACTTCGACGGTGATGCCCTCCTTCTCGCCCATCGCATAGAAGACGTTGTTGTGCAGCACCGTCTTCGCACGGTGCATGTACTCGACGAAGCCCTTGATGCCCCCGGCGTGGGCGAAGTTCTCGCTCTTGCCGGTGCGCTGGTCGATGAGCTCGATCTTGCAGCCGTTGTTGAGGAATGAAAGCTCGCGCAGGCGCTTGGCGAGGATCTCGTAGTGGAACTCGATGTGGTTGAAGGTCTCCTTGGAGGCGAGGAAGTGCACCTCGGTCCCGCGGCGATCGGTCTCGCCGGTGACCTCCAGCGGCTTCACCAGCACGCCGTCGTGGAACTCCAGGTAATGGGCCTTGCCGCCGCGCCAGATGCGCAGCTTCAGCCACTCGGAGAGCGCGTTCACGACCGAGACGCCCACCCCGTGCAGGCCGCCCGAAACCTTGTACGAGTTCTGGTCGAACTTGCCGCCGGCGTGCAGCTCGGTCATGACGATCTCGGCCGCCGAGCGCTTGAGATCGTCGTCGTCCTTGACGTCGGTCGGGATGCCGCGGCCGTTGTCGACGACCGAGACGGAATTGTCGGTGTGGATGACGACCTTGATGTCGTCGCAATGGCCCGCGAGCGCCTCGTCGATGGCGTTGTCCACGACCTCGAACACCATGTGGTGCAGGCCGGTGCCATCGGAAGTGTCGCCGATGTACATGCCGGGGCGTTTGCGCACCGCATCGAGCCCCTTGAGGATCTTGATGCTGCTGGAATCGTATTCGGCCGACGCGCGGCCGGCCGGGGTAGTCACTTCGGGAAGCGTTGCCATTGAGTTCCTGGTTTGCGGCGGTTCATTTTCTCTTTGCTAGATGCGCATCGGCATCACGACGTACTTGAAATCCTCGCGGTCCGGCATCTGCACCAGCGCGCTGGAATTCGAGTCGCCCATCGCCACCGACACCGTCGGCGAGTCGACGTGGTTGAGCACGTCGAGGAGATAGGAAATGTTGAAGCCGATGTCGAGGGGATCGCCGTCGTAATCCACGGCCAGGCCTTCCTCCGCCTCTTCCTGCTCGTTGTTGGTACAGATGATCGAAAGCGCGTCCTTGGTGAACACGAGGCGCACGCCGCGGATCTTCTCGTTGGAGAGGATCGCCGCGCGGTTGAGCGACTGGGCGAGGGTGGCGCGATCGAGCGAAACGCGGTTCTTGTGCGTGGTCGGGATCACCTTCTGGTAGTCCGGAAACTTGCCTTCGACGATCTTGGAAACGATCTCGATGCCGCCGAAGGTGAAGCGCGCCTGGTTGGAACCGATCGCGAGCGAGACGGGCTCGTCGGTGTCCGCGAGCAGCTTGATCAGCTCGAGCACCGTCTTGCGCGGCAATATCGCCTCGACGTTGCCGTGATCCCCCTCCAGCTGCTGGCTGGCGAAGGACAGGCGGTGCCCGTCGGTTGCGACCACGCGCAGCACGTCCTTGTCCACGGAGAAGAGGACCCCGTTCAGGTAGTAGCGGATGTCCTGGACCGCCATGGCGAACTGCACCAGCCGCAACGCGTCCTTCAATGCCTTCTGCGGGAGCAAGAGGGACTTGGACGCATCCTTGGCTTCCACCATTCGCGGAAAGTCCGCGGCCGCGAGCGTCTGCAGGTTGAAGCGGCTCTTGCCGGCGCGCACCGTCATGCGGTTTTCCTTGGCCTCCAGCGAGACCTCGGCGTCTTCCGGCAGTGAACGCAGGATGTCGTAGAGCTTGCGGGCGCCCGCGGTCACAGTGCCCTCGGCATTGCCGTCGAGCTGGGCCGCCGACGTGATCTGCACTTCGAGGTCCGTCGCGAGGAAGTTGACCTTGCCCCCCGATGCCGTGATCAGCACGTTGGACAGGATCGGCAGCGTGTGCCGGCGTTCCACGATCCCCGTGACCTGCTGCAACGGGCCCAACAGCTTGTCGTTTGTCGTTTTGATCTTAAGCATGTCTTTTTAGTAAAGATAAATAGTTAACAGCTAACAGGAGACGCCCCGGAGCGGGATAACTCCGGAATGCCCCAACGGATCAAAGCGTTGACCATGATTCGAAGTGGGGACGAAATCACTCGCGGACAACCGCAGCCTGTGCATGGAAATGGCCCTTTTCGGCGGGGCTGAAACTGTCCACAGGTTCTTCATGGGTTCCGGAGCGCTCATCCGAGCAAGATCTGCTGCAGCTGGGCGTAGTCCCGCGCGAACTCCTGGTCGGTCTCGCGCAACTCCTGGGTCTTGCGGCAGGCATGGAGCACGGTCGTATGGTCGCGGCCGCCAAAAGCCTCGCCGATTTCCGGCAGGCTTTGCTGCGTAAGCTCCTTGGCGAGCGCCATCGCCACCTGGCGTGGGCGGGCCACCGAGCGGAAGCGCTTCTTCGAGTACATCTCGGAGACCTTGATCTTGAAATAGTCGGCCACTGTCTTCTGGATGTTCTCGATGGAGACCTGGCGATTGAGCACCGCGAGCAAATCCTTGAGCGCTTCCCGCGCAGTCGCCACCGTGACCATCGCATTGTTGAAACGCGCATAGGCAAGCACTCGCTTCAATGCACCCTCCAGCTCCCGCACGTTGGAGCGGATGTGCTTGGCGATGAAAAAAGCGACGTTCTCGTCGAGGCGAACCCCGTCGTTCTCCGCCTTCTTCAGCAGGATGGCCACCCGCATCTCGAGCTCGGGGGGCTCGACCGCGACCGTGAGGCCCCAGCCGAAGCGCGAGATCAGCCGCTCCTCGATGCCGGTCATCTCCTTGGGAAAACAGTCGCTGGTGATGGCGACCTGCTTATGGGCCTCGAAGAGCGCGTTGAAGGTATAGAAGAACTCCTCCTGCGATCGCGACTTGCCGACGAAGAACTGCACGTCGTCGATGAGGAACAGGTCGAGCGAGCGGTAGTAGCGCTTGAGGGAATCGAAGCTCTTGTGCTGGTAGGCGCGCACGACATCGGCCACGAACTGCTCGGCATGGATATAGCGCACCTTCGCCTTGGGGTTGCGTTTCAGCACCTCCGTGCCGATCGCCTGCAGCAGGTGCGTCTTGCCCAGGCCGGTGCCGCCATAGATGAAGAGGGGGTTGTACGCAGTGCCCGGGTTCTCGGCCACCTGGATGGCTGCGGCGCGCGCGATCTGGTTCGCCTTGCCGTTCACGAAATTCGTGAACGTGAAGCCGGGATTGAGGCGATGCTCCTCGCGCGTCGGCCGCTCCGCGACGGGCAACGCGACCGTCACGGGTTCGGGCACCACCATCTGGGTTTCCGCTGGCTTCTCGTCGAGCACCAGGTTCACGCTGAGGCGGTTGCCGGCCACGCGCTCTACGCGCGACTCGATCTTGGTGAGGAGATTCGAGCGCACCCAGCGCAGCACATGATGATTCGGCGCGAGCAGCAGCAGTTGCTCGCCGTGGCGCTCGGCACGCAGCGGCTTGATCCAGGTGTCGAACTGCTGCGCCGGCAGCTCCTTCTTGAGCTCAGCGGCGAGCGACGGCCAAAGCGAATCCATGGGCAAAAGCGGGATGGGAAGAGGTGCGGGAAGCGGGGGGAGTGATTCCAAATTTTACTTGGAACGGCGCGAGTTATCCACAGCGGCGGAAGCCGTTGAATCCATGCAG
>DATLEL010000215.1:0-6545 GCA_035525255.1 Usitatibacter sp. | reverse complement strand
GCTATTTGACGAGGAAGAGGTCGTTCCAGAGCTTGTCCCATTTCTGGGACTCGTCCAGCACGTTGGAGGGATCGCTCAGCACGAACGGAAAATTGTTGAGCTCGCTTTTGACCCGGGTGCTGGCGGGCACGCGGCCCATGGATTCGAACAGCTTCTGTCCTTCGGGGGAAAGCACGAAATCGGCGAACAGCACCGCCGCGTTGGGATGCGGCGCGGCCTTGGCGACGCCGATGCCCTGGGTGCGCGCGGCCACCGGCTGCACTGGCAGGAAATCGATCGGCGCGCCCTTGCGCTTGAGGGACACGATGTTGCTGTTGTACATGGTGAGGCCCACCGGCACCTCGCCCGCGGCGACCAGCTCGGCCAGCAGCACGTGGCCCTTGCGCACGTCGGGCTTCATGGCCGAGAGGCGCCGGAAATAGTCCATGCCCTTTTCCTCGCCCCACGTCTTCACCAGCGTCGCCATCCACTCCGCGTCGGTCGCCTCGAGGCCGATGCGTCCCTTCCACTTGGGATCGAGGAATCCTTCGTAGGTCGCGGGAATCTCGGAGCGCTGCACCTTGCTGGTGTTGTAGCCCACGACGAAGAAATTCAGGCGGTCGGGGAACCAGGTGCGATGGGGCGGGATGGCCTGTGGCGGCAGGTCGGCGAGGTGGGGCGAATGGAATTCCGCCAGCACCTTCTCGCGCGCGAGCATCTCCATCTCCGGGCCATTGGTCTCCACCACGTCCACCGAGTGCCGGCGCGCCTGCGCCTCGGTGACCACGCGCTGCACCACCTTGTCGGAGAGCGCGCGCCATAGCTCGACCTTCACGCCGTACTTCTTCTCGAACGCTTCGGCGAGCGGCTTGGACTCCGTCGGCGCGAGCGACGTGTAGAGGACCACCGTGCCCTCCTGCTTCGCGCGTTCGATGAGCCGCGCGTCACGGTCGGCGCCGCGGTAACGGAAAATCTCCTCGTTCTTCGACGTGCCCTGGGCGAGCGCGGTCGCGACGAGCAGGGAGGCCAGGAGTGCGGCGAGCTTGTGGACCATGGAGTAAAGCCGGGAGGTGAAATTGACCGTCTTCGACATTCTATGTTTGAATCGATCAGCTCGCAATTTTCGGAACGCTGTTCAGCATAGCAGAACGGTACGCAGCCATGTCCACGAAGACGCAAACCACCACCACCCACTATCACATCCAGAAAAAGCGCCGCGCCGAGTTCATCGACGAGTGGCGCAAGTATCGGCAAAGCGTCATCCGCGAGGAGGACGTGAGGCTCGTTCCCACGGCCCGCGGGATGCGAAGCGGCGTGTACATGGGCTGGGACGGCGACCGTCCCACGCGCTGCCTCGATGCGATGGCGCACGAAGTCGACCCGGGAACGGTCACCACCGTCCACCGGCATTCGTGGGATGCGATCCTTTATATGGTCTCGGGAAGCGGCTGGACCGAGGTCGACGGCGTGCGCTACGACTGGAAGGCCTGGGACGCGATCCACATCCCCGCCTGGAGCTGGCACCGGCATGGCAACGACGGCGACAAGCCGGGGCGCTTCATGAGCTATTCCTCGGAGCCCACGCTCTGGACGCTCGGCATGAGCCTCATCGAGGATGCGGGACACGAGCCCTACGCGAAGCTGCCGCCGAAGCCGAAATTCTCCGGCGGCATCCCGGGGGACGACCCGTACGCGCGCCGCCTGCGCCGTCTCGAAGTGGAAACGAAGAAGCGCCGCTCCGGCCGCATCCATACCCCCTACGACGAGCAGCAGATCCTCGCCACTCCGCGCGGCACGCGCACCAAGTTCCTCAACGACCGCGCCATCGGCAACGAAGCGTCCGGGCTCACGCAGGTGATGATCCAGTTCGCGCCCGGCAAGACGCAGTCGCTGCACCGCCATCCCGGAGAAGCCTGGCTCTACGTGGTGGAGGGCCACGGCCACAGCTTCCTCGGCACCGCGCCCGACCAGGGCGAGCACCACCGCTGGAAGAAGGGCGACCTGATCGTGGTCGACCATTTCCTCTGGCACCAGCATTTCAACGACGACCCGGTGAACCAATGCCGGCTGGTGCGCATCCACATGTTCGACTCGATCCTCGAGACCATGCGCGCGCTGATGGACCCGATGGTGCTTTTCGAAGAGGCGGAGGACACGCTGGTCTCGATGCAGGAGCTCTCCCAGATCCAGTGGCCCGACGACAAGCGGCCGGAGTGATGGATCGCGCGCGCAATGCCTTGCCCCCCGGCGTGCTTTCCATGCACGTGCTGCCGGCGGAGCATCACGACAAGGATTGGGACGCGATCGTAGTCCCGCGCGAGGTGAAGGAGCGGCTGCTCGCGCAGGCGCTGCTGGTGCTGCAGCACGGCCGCCAGCTTTCGATGCTCTCGGGATTGCCGCACGGCCTCATCGTGCTGGCTGGTCCGCCCGGCACCGGCAAGACCACCATGGCGCGCGGCCTGGCACAGGTGGCGGCGCTCGCGCTCGCGCGCAGCGGCGCGACCACGCTGATCGAGATCAACCCGCACGCCTTCCCGAGCGACATGCTGGGCGAGAGCCAGCGCAACGTGACGCGGCTCCTCGCCGAGACGATTCCCGAGATCGCCGCGCGGCGCCCGTTCACCGTGGTGCTCATCGACGAAGTCGAGAGCTTCGCCGTGAGCCGTTCCTCCGCATCCTTCGAGGCGAACCCCGTCGACGTGCATCGCGCCACCGACGCCGTGCTGCTGGGCATCGACGAGATCGCGAAGAAGCTGCCCGCGGTGCTCTTCGTCACCACCACCAACTTCATCGAGGCGGTCGACAGCGCGTTCCTGTCGCGGGCCGACCTGGTGATGAACTTCGCGCTGCCGGACCGCGCCACCATCGAGAAGATCCTCGAGAGCGCCATCGGCGAGCTCGCGGTGCAGTGGCCCGCGTTGCAGCCCATGTCGCGCGACACGAGCCGCATCGCCGAGCTCGCGGCGCTGTGCGAAGGCTGGGATGGCCGGCGCGTGCGCAAGCTGGTGCTGGCCGCGCTCGCGCAACGCCTCGAAGTCGCACGCGATCCCGCCAAGCTTTCGTGGGACGATTTTATTTCCGCCGCACGCAAGAAGGGCGGCGTCGAATGGGCCGGAGGCGCGGCGCCCGCCGCGCGCGAGCTCTTCCCCGACGTGCCCAAGGAGCTGATGCATGACCATGACCACGGCCACGGCCCGCGCCGCCACACCCACACCCACCAACACGACGACGATGAAGGCTCGCGGTAGCCTGCTGGCCGCGGCGTTCGCCGCGCTCTCGCTCCTCGCGCCCTGCGCCTGGGGCCAGGATTTCCCCCACAAGCCGATCAAGGTGATCGTGCCCTACGCGGCGGGCGGCGGCGCCGACATCCTCGCGCGCCTCGTCGCGCAGGAACTGGGCACGCGGCTCAAGCAGCCGGTGGTCGTGGAGAACCGCGGCGGCGCCAGCAATACCATCGGCATGCAGGCGGTGGCAACCGCCGCACCCGACGGGTACACGCTGGGCCTCGCCACGCCGGTGTTCGTGATGACGCCTTCGCTGATCAAGAACCATCCCTACGATACGTTGAAGGACTTCGCTCCCGTCGGCATGATCGGCAACACGCCGCTGGTGCTGGTGGTGCATCCCAGCGTTCCGGCGAAGACCACGCAGGAGTTCATCGCGCTCGCCAAGACCAAGCCGGGCAGCCTCAATTTCGCGTCGCTCGGTGCGGCGACCACCCAGGGCCTCGCGGCCTCGATGTTCAACTTCATGACCGGCATCGACGCCGTGCAGATCACCTACAAGGGGAGCGCCCCGGGTACCACCGACCTCCTCGGCGGCAACGTGCAGTTCATGTTCAACGCGCTGCCGTCGATGCTGCAGCATATCGAGGCCGGCAAGCTGCGCGCCCTCGCCACCACGGGTCCCAAGCGCTCGGCGCAGCTTCCCAACGTGCCCACCGCCAAGGAGGCGGTCCCGGGCTACGAGGTGGTGACGTGGTACTCGTTCGTCGCGCCCGCCGCGACGCCGAAGGCCGTCATCGACAGGCTGAACCGCGAGATCACCGCCATCGTCGAGTCGGCGGAGATGAAGGAGAAGCTGCGCGGCCAGGGGGTCGAGGCCGACGGCATGACGCCCGAAGAGATGACGGCCCTGTTCAAGGCCGAGACGGTGAAGTGGGCGAAGGTGATCAAGGACGCGAAGATCGCGGCCGAATGAGCGCCGCGAAGCTTCTCGCCGCAGTCGCGGCGCTTGCGACCACGCTCGCCCACGCCTGGCAGCTTCCCGCGGATTCGCAGGCCCTGGGGCGCGATGCCGTGGCGGAGATCCTCGCCGCGGACGAATTCCCGGTATCGAGCGCGTATTCGAAGCGCGTCGAATACATCGACTTCGACTCGTTCGGCCAATCGTTCACGCAGGTCGTCGTCATCCTCACGCCGGACAAGCCCCGGCTGCATCGCGGACGCAAGCTGGTCGTGGTGGGCGGCGAGCCCGGCAGCGAATACGCGGGAGATTTCCTCGAGACGCCGGAGGGCAAGGAAGGGCCGGGCGCGTGGCTCGCGCGGCGCGGCGTGACGTTCGTCGCCCTCACCCGCGTCGGCCGCTGGAATTTCCTCGCACCCGGAGACACCGGCTCGTGGGAGGGCGTGCCGCTCGAGACACGCATGCCGATGTTCAACCGCAAGCAGAAAGCGCATTGGACCGCGGCCGACTTCGAAATGAAGCGCTCGGGACTGCAAGGCGCCACCAGCGGCGACAGCGCGGTTTACCGCGTGCCGAAGCCGGGAACGCAGCTCTACCGCGAAATGCTCGCAGCGACGCCGCAGACCTATATCGAAGGATATCGGCGTGCCGTCGAGCATGCCGTGCCGCCGGCGGAACGCAACGGGACGTACCTGCTTTACTGGGGCATGTCGACCGGCGGCGCCTTCCTCTATCCGCTCGCGAAGCACCTGCCGCCCGACGGCTACCTCGGCTGGGGCACCAGCAGCACCGGGCTCGCGTACGTCTTTCGCCGCGCGAAGTCCGGCGACTTCCAGCAGCCCTATGCGCAATCGGCGCTGCGCCTGCGGGAGCGCGGCCTGGACGACTTCACCTATTACACCAAGGGGCTCGACGAGGCGACGCGCAACGCGTGGTGGAAGAACGCGCAGAAGGGCCCGCGCTTCAAGAGCGGCGAAGACCCGATGATGCAGTTCGGCGCCGCCGCGCTCACGGACGTGGCATTGCGGCTATGGACCTCGGATTTCCTGCCGGCGAGCCAACGCGAGCGCGGCCTCGCGCAATTCGTGCGCGACATGATGGAGCCCAGCTTCCCACCCGCGGAACTGAAGCGCGTCGCCATCCTCGACATGAACGGTACCCTCGACGAGGCGATCCCGCCGAAAACCGTCGACGCCCATCGCGAGGCGATGGAGCCCTACGCACGCAAGTACCGCGTCGCCCGCGTCGAGGGCCTGCCCCACTACCTGTTCACGCAAGACCAGATCAAGGTCGTCGGCACGCTCTGGCTGCGTTTCATCGCCTCCGGCTACTTCGACTGACCCCATAACGGCTCCCCGCGCGCGACGCGCTCGCTCATCTCGAGCTGGAATTCCGGAGGGCCGAAGCCGTAGCGTTCGCCGGCGATCTCGTAGAAGAACGGGCTGCCGGTGCGCTCGCTCAAGTCGCGCATCCACGCCAGCATTTTCTCCTCGGGATCGCGTCCCGCGGAGCGCAGCATGTAGGCTTCGCGCCCCCGCCAGCGCATCGTGATCACAATCACGCCCGACTGGTCGGGACGGAAATCCTCGGGAAACGGGTTGCCCGGCTGCAGCCAGCCGCAAACGAAATTGCGGCAGGGATGCTGCGGCCGCCTCTCGTAGATGGTGCAGCTATGCTCGCCGCGGAAATGGCAAGGCGTGCCGGGCTTCATCTCATGGCCTTCGATCACGCCGACCACCCAGCCGTCGCAGCACGCGGTGCATTCGCCGCATACTCGCGCGCGCGCCACCGCGACCGGGATCACCGCGCCATGACATTTCTTGTACTTCTTTCCGCTGCCGCAAGGGCACGGATCGTTGCGGCCGACCGACATGGAGAAAGTATACTGGCGCGTGGCCGTTTACCTCGCCGTTCTCCTCTCGATCCTGCAGGGCATCAGCATGCGCGGCGCGAAGATCCTGGTCTCGCTTTCCGCGCTGGCCGGCGGCGCCACACCCTTCGAAGTCGGCGTGCTCGCCGCGATGTTCGCCGCGTTCCCGCTGCTGCTGGCGGTCTACGCCGGCAAGGTTTCCGACCGCATCGGCGTGACACGCCCCATCGTAGGGGGTGCCGTCATGATCGCCATCGGCATCGCGGTGCCCCTTGCGATGTCCGGCATGGCAGGCCTCGTCGTGGCTTCGGCGTTGATCGGCCTGGGGCACATCTTCTTCCACGTCTCGATCCACAATCTCGTCGGAGCGTTCGGCGGCGCGGAAGACCGCACGCGCAACTTCGCCACCTTCGCGCTCGGCGCATCGGTTTCGGCATTCATCGGGCCGTCGCTCGGCGGCTTCTCCATCGACCTGTGGGGCTTTCCCGCGACCCACGTCCTGCTGGCGGTG
>DATLEL010000214.1:0-10368 GCA_035525255.1 Usitatibacter sp. | reverse complement strand
GTCACCGGCGCGGGCAAGCCGCGCTGGACGGTGGAGCAGGATGCGTCGGCTCCCAGCAAACCCAACGTACTGAAGCAATCCGGCAGCGGCGATTTCCCCTGGTGCGTGATGCCGACGCGCCAGCGCGCGGATGGATTCGTCGAGGTGCGCTTCAAGCCGCTCTCCGGCAAGCGCGACCAGGCGGGAGGCGTCGTGTGGCGCTGGAAGGATGGCGACAACTATTACGTCGCCCGCGCCAATGCGATGGAGAACAACGTCTCGCTGTATTACACCGAGCGCGGCAGCCGCAAGACGATCAGGTATGTCGATGCGCCGGTCGCGGGCAACGCGTGGCACCTGCTGCGCGTGGAATTCAAAGGCGCGCGCATCCGCGTGCTGCTGGACGGCAAGGCGTACATCGAGCTCGACGACACGCATATCGGCGGCACGGGTGCCGTGGGCGTGTGGACCAAGGCCGATAGCGTCACCGCGTTCGACGACTTCGCCTCCGGGCCATGACTTCGCCCGCGGTCCGCCGGCTCCTCGTCGCCAAGGGCCTGCGCGCGTTCGGCGACGGCTTCGTGAGCCTGCTGCTGCCCGTCTACCTGCTGCAGCTGGGCTTCAGCGCGCTGCAGGTGGGAATCATCGCGACCGCCACGCTGCTCGGCTCCGGCGTGCTCACGCTGGCGGTCGGGCTCCACGCCTATCGCTTCCACTACCGTACGCTGCTTCTCGCAGCGACGGTGCTGATGGCGGGCACGGGCCTGGGCTTCGCGCTGGTGACCGACTTCTGGCCGCTGCTGCTGATCGCCATCGTCGGCACGCTCAATCCTTCCAGTGGCGACGTGAGCGTCTTCCTGCCTCTCGAGCACGCGGTGCTGTCGCGAGTGGTGTCGGATGCCGACCGCACGGCGATCTTCGCGCGCTACAGCGTGGTGGGCGCGCTGCTCGCCGCCGGTGGATCGCTCGCCGTCGGATTCCCTGCGGTGATCGCGGACGTTGCAGGCTGGAGCGCGCGCGGGTCGATGCAGGCCATGTTCATCCTCTACGCGTTGCTGGGCGTAGTCACCGCCGCCGTGTACCGCGGCTTGCCGCGCGCGATCGAGTCCGACGTCCGCAAGCCCGCCGCTCCTCTCGGCCCGTCGAAGAAGATCGTCTACACGCTCGCGGCGCTCTTCAGCCTCGACGCGTTCGGCGGCGGCTTCGTGGTGCAGTCGATCATGGCGTTGTGGCTGCTGCAGCGCTTCGACCTCTCGATGGCGACGACCGGCCTCATCTTCTTCTGGACCGGGATCCTCAGCGCGGCTTCATTCCTGGTGGCGGTGCGCATCGCGAAGCGCGTGGGCCTGGTGAACACCATGGTGTTCACGCACATCCCGGCGAACCTCTGCGTCGTCGCGATCCCGTTCGTCGACGATCTCCCGGTGGTGGTGGCACTGCTGCTGGTGCGCAGCGCGTTGTCGCAGATGGACGTGCCGACGCGCAGCTCGTACGTCATGGCGATCGTGACTCCCGCGGAGCGGCCTGCGGCGGCGAGTGTCACTTCGGTGCCGCGCAGCCTCGCTTCCGCGGTGAGCCCGTTCCTCGCCGGCTGGATGCTCGCTGCGTCGCCTTTCGGATGGCCGCTCGTCGCCGCGGGCGTCTCGAAGATCGTCTACGACCTGATGCTGCTGGCGATGTTCAGGAAAGTGCGTCCTCCCGAGGAGCTGGCTCCGGAGCGGACATGAAGCCCCGCCGACGTCTCCGCATCAGGTAGAAGGCAGCGGGAACGACCAACATCGACATCAAGGGAGCGCTCAGCATTCCGCCGACCATGGGTGCGGCGATGCGCTGCATCACCTCCGAGCCGGTTCCACCGCCCCACATGATGGGCAGGAGGCCGGCCATGATCACGGCTACGGTCATGGCCTTGGGGCGGACGCGGAGCAACGCCCCTTCGAGGATCGCCTCCCTCAGGTCGGCGTCGCTCGTTCGCCCCTGCGCCACGCGCGCGTTCCACGCAGTCTTGAGGTACAGCAACATGATGACGCCGAACTCGGCGGCGACGCCGGCGAGCGCGATGAATCCGACGCCGCTCGCGACGGACAGGTTATGCCCCAACAGCCACAGCAACCAGAATCCCCCCGCCAGGGCGAGAGGCAGCGTCGCCATGACGAGGAACGCCTCGTCGAAGCGCCCGAAGGTGAGGTAGAGCAGGACGAAGATGATGAGCAGTGTCGCCGGAACCACCACGGCGAGGCGACCCTTCGCCCTCTCGAGGTATTCGAACTGCCCGGACCAGGAAATCGAATAACCCGCCGGGATCTTCACGCCCCTCGCCACCGCGGCTTGCATGTCCTTGACCGCGGTCCCGAGGTCGCGCCCGCGGATGTCGACGTAGACCCATCCCGAAATGCGCGAATTCTCGCTGCGCAGCATCGGCGGCCCATCGACTACCGCGATCGCGGCCACGTCTCCCAGCCTGATTTGCGCGCCGCGCTCGGTGAGGATCGGAAGGCCGCGCAGGTCCTCGAGCGAGCCCCGCGAGTCCCGGGGATACCGCACGTTGATCGGGAAGCGCTGCAGCCCTTCGACGGTCTCGCCGATATTCTCTCCACCGATCGCCGAAGAGACGATGCTCTGGACGTCTGCCATGTTGAGGCCGTACCTTCCCGCATTGGCCCGGTCGATCTTCACGTCCACGTAGCGCCCCCCCGTCAGCCGCTCCGCAAGCGCCGACGACACGCCCGGTACCGATTTCACGACGCGCTCGATATCGGTCGCGATGCGATCGATCTCCTTCACCTCGGCGCCCGCGACCTTCACGCCGACCGGGCTCTTGATCCCGGTGGCGAGCATGTCGATGCGATTCCTGATGGGCGGGACCCAGATGTTCGACAGGCCGGGCACTTGCACCACGCGGTCCAGCTCCTCGATCAATTTGTCCGGCGACATTCCGGCGCGCCATTGCTCGCGCGGCTTGAACTGGATGGTCGTCTCGAACATCTCCAGCGGCGCGGGGTCCGTCGCGGATTCGGCGCGGCCCGCCTTGCCAAAGACCGTCAGGACTTCCGGCACCGTCTTGATCAGGCGATCGGTCTGCTGCAGCAGCTCGCCCGCCTTGGCCACCGAGATTCCGGGAAGGGCAGAGGGCATGTAGAGGATGTCACCCTCGTCGAGCGCCGGCATGAACTCGGCCCCGAGGCGCGTCGCGGGCCAGAGGCTGACCAGCGCTACGAGGGCCGCAACCAGCAACGTCGCGCGGGGCCAGGCCAGCACCCCGTCGACCAGCGGACGATAGGCGGCGGACAAGGCGCGGTTGACCGGGTTGCGATGCTCGCCGGGGATCCGGCCGCGGATCAGGTACCCCATGAGCACCGGAATCAGGGTCACGGCCAGCCCGGCAGAGGCGGCCATCGCATAAGTCTTGGTGTACGCGAGCGGCGCGAAGAGCCGGCCTTCCTGGGCCTCCAGCGTGAATACCGGGATGAACGAGAGGGTGATGATCAGCAGCGAGAAGAACAGGGCCGGCCCGACCTCGGTCGCCGCCGCGGAAATCACCTCCCATTGCTCGTCCGCGGAAATGGCGCGCTGCGGATTGGCCTCGCGCCACCGCTCGAGATGCTTGTGCGCGTTCTCGATCATGACCACCGCGGCATCCACCATGGCGCCGATCGCGATGGCGATGCCCCCTAGAGACATGAGGTTCGCGTTGACGCCCTGGTAGCGCATGACGATGAATGCCGCGAGGATGCCGAGCGGCAGGGAGATGATCGCCACCAGCGCGGAACGCAGGTGCAGGAGGAAGACCACGCACACCACCGCGACGACGAGGAATTCCTCGAGAAGCTTGCCGGCGAGGTTGTCCACCGCGCGCGTGATGAGGCTCGACCGGTCGTAGGTCGGCACCACCTCGACGCCGATGGGAAGGCTCTTCGCCAGGGAGGCGAGCTTTGCCTTGACCGCCTGTATGGTCGCGCGCGCATTCTTGCCGGAGCGCATCACGATCACGCCGCCTGCGACTTCGCCTTCGCCATTCAGCTCCGCGATCCCGCGGCGCATCTCCGGGCCGATCTGCACTTGCGCCACATCCCCGAGCCGCACCGCGACACCGCCCTCGCTCGCCGCGAGGGGGATCGCGCGGAAGTCGTCGAGCGATCGCAGGTAGCCGGAAGCCCGCACCATGTACTCCGCCTCCCCCATCTCGAGGACCGATCCGCCGGTCTCCTGGTTGGCCCGCTTTACCGCCTCGATGACCTTGGCATGCGTGATTCCGTACGCTCGCAAGCGATCGGGCTGCAGCACGATCTGGTATTGCCGCACCATCCCGCCGATGCTCGCGACTTCGGCCACGTTGGCCACGGTCTTCAACTCGTATTTGAGGAACCAGTCCTGCAACGCGCGCAATTGCCCCAGGTCGGTGCGGCCGCTGCGATCGACGAGCGCGTACTCGTACACCCAACCGACACCGGACGCGTCGGGACCCAGCGAGGCACGCGCAGCTTCCGGCAGGCGCGACTGCACCTGGCTCAGGTACTCGAGCACCCGGGACCGCGCCCAGTACGGATCGGTGCCGTCCTCGAACAGCACGTAGACGAACGAGTCGCCGAAGAAGGAGTAGCCGCGCACCGTCTTCGCGCCCGGGACCGACAGCATCGTGGTCGTGAGCGGATAGGTGACCTGGTTTTCGACGATCTGCGGCGCCTGCCCCGGGTAGGTCGTGCGGATGATGACCTGGACGTCGGAGAGGTCGGGCAGGGCGTCGAGCGGAGTCGACAGGACGCTGTGGACGCCCCATGCGGTCACCCCCAGCGTCGTGAGCAGCACCAGGAAGCGATTGCGGATCGAACCCCTTATGAGGCCCGCGATCACTTCGAGCCTTCCACACGCGGCTCCACTCCCCGCAGGCGTGCTTCCGAGTCCACCAGGAACTGTCCCGAGACGACGACCTTGTCACCCGCGGACAAGCCCTTGCGGATTTCCGTTTTCCCGCCGGCCTCGGTGCCAACGTCCACCTCGACGGGCGCGAACCGGCCTTCCTCGCGGACGACCATGACCAGGTTGCGCGTTCCGGTGCGAATCACGGCGTCCGACGGGATCACGAGCACGCTGGCGTGCTTCTCCTTCGCGACCGTCACGCGCGCGAACATGCCGGGGGTCAACAGCCGCTCCGGATTCGCAACCTCCACCCGTGCCTTGATCGTGCGCGTTACCGCATTCACCTCCGGCAGGATCGCGGTCACTCGTCCCTTGAACGACTTCTCCGGGAACGCGGCCGTGGTGACCTCCGCGGTTGTCCCGGGGCGCACCTGCCCCGCCATGTTTTCCGGTATCTCCGCGTTCACCCAGACCGTCTGGATGCCGTTGATGCGGAAGAGTGGCGCGCCACTGGCGACCGTCATACCCTCGCGCGCGGTGAGCTCCGTCACGATGCCATCGAGGGGCGACGTGAGGGTCATCCGTGGATGCGGCGCGCCACCTGTTTCCACCAGCGCGACCTGGCTCTCCGTCATGCCCGCGAGGCGCATGCGTTGCCGTGCGGCATCGAGGAGCCCGGCGGGAGCGGCTGCGGACATGCGCCTCGCCGCGAGGTATTCCTCCTGGGCGGCAATCCAGTCGGGAACGTACAGCTCGGCAAGGGGCTGCCCGCGCCGCACTGGATCCAGCGGTGCGCGCACCAGCAGCCGTTCGACGTAGCCGTTGCTGCGCGCCTGCACGACAGCGACATCGCGCTCGTTGTACGCGACGCTGCCGACCGCCTCCACTGGCGCACCCATCGAAGCGACGGTGACTTCGGACGTGCGGATGCCGAGGTTCTGCTGGATGCGCGGATCGATGCGCACCGTCCCAGCGTCCCCGCCTCCCTCATCCGCGTACACGGGGACGAGCTGCATGTCCATGAATGGGGACTTGCCGGGCTTGTCGAACTTCGGTCCCGGCACCATCGGGTCGTGCCAGTAGAGGACGCGGCGTCCCGGCTCCGGCGCGGCAGCAGCCTGGGAGCCTCCGCCCATGCCCATTCCGCGGGTCATGCCGAGGCTGTAGACGCCGTATCCCGCGGCGGCGATCACTCCCGTGGCCACCAGGGCGGCCGCTAGCAGGCGCTTGTTCATTGGGGGCGGCTCCCATGAATGCGGTCGCGATGTATCGATTCGTCGGGAAGCAGGAAGGCGAGCCGCGCCCACGCCTTGGCGGTCTCCAGCTCGATCTGGATGGCCTGCAGCAGCAGGTCGGCCTCGTTGCGACGCGCCGCCAGGACGTCGGACAGCGTGGATTTGCCACCCGCGTAAGCGGCGACGGAGGCGCGGGTGCGCTCCACGGCCAGGGGAAGGATCTCGCGGCGGTAGCGAGCCGAGCGCTCGCGCCCCGTGCGCCATTCGTCGAGCAATCCGGCCACTTCGGCTACATGGGCGCGCAGCATTTCATCGCGGCGGGCGCTGGCCTCCTCGGCGAGCGCGGTCCGCGCGGCGACCTCGCGGTCCTGTCGATTGGCGGGATCCCACGGCAGCGGGATGGAGACGCCGACCGAGAACATGTTCGAGTAAGCCGAACCGCGCTGCTGGAAGCTCGCTTCCCATGTCCAGTCGGGGCGCCGCGCGGTATCCGCGATGCGCGCCTCCATCGTCGCGATGGCCGCCTGACGGCCGAGCGCCACGATCTCGGGATGGGTCCTGAGGTGTTGCTCCAGCTCGCCCGCGGCGAGGGCGACCGCCGTCATGTCCGGGGGTCCCGTGAGCGGCTCCTCGGGGCTGCCGCCGGTCCAGCGGGCAAGCTCGATCCTCGCCTGGCGCAACCGGCGCTCGATCTCGGCGCGGCGATCCTGCGCGAGCCCGACGGCGCCGCGCGTAGCGAAGACGTCCGCTTGCGCGCCGCGGCCGCCGCGATAGGCGGTGTCCGCGGACTGCACCTCCGCTTCTGAGGAGACGACGAAGTCCTGTGCCGCGCGCAGCATCGCTTCGAGGTGCCAGCGGTCCAGCCATGCGATGGCGGTATCGCGCTGCACGGCCGCGAGCGCGGCCTGCCGTTCGGCGCTGCCTTTCTCGGCTTCCAGCTCGTAGCGCTGCCGGCGCAACTCGCGCTTTCCGGAGCGAGTCACTTCCTGCATGACGCCGATGCGTCGCATGGTCATGAAGTCGCGAGTGAGGCTGAAGCGATCGCCCCCATCCGCGGGGACGTTGTCCACGCCGATTCGGAGCACCGGATCGGGCAGTTGGCCCGCAGCAACAGCCAGGTGTCGCGACGAAGCGATGCCGGCGTCGAGCGCATCGAGCTGGCGCGAGCGCTCGAGCGCGCGGCGCTGGGCCTCCGGCAGGGAAAGTACGCCCGCGCCGGGAGCCATGGGCATCGCGGTGGCAAGCAGGAACGCAGCAAGAAAACTCATGGCATCTCCCTCGATGACGATTGCGCCGCAGTGCTTGGCGCAGCAAGGCGCGCGGAGCCCTCGGGCGCCCCGCGGTTGTCAACGAGTGGAGGTCAGATCCGGAAGCAGCAGTTCCGGATGGTCAGGGGCGGGGAGATCGCGTGAAAGAGGGCGGGGTGCCCGGGATGAGCTATCGGCAGCGCCTGGCGTGGGGGCTCCCACACTGCGATGGGCACGGCGACGAACGCCGCGGGAGTTGCGGGACCGGGCTGCGATTGCTCGACGCCATGACAGTGCTTCTGGCAAAGATTTTTGAGCCGAGCATCGAGCTGGTCGCAGTGGGACGCGGATTCCGACATCGCTGGAGCTGCCTGCGGCGTGAGCTCCGGGCACGCGTACGCCGCTACCGCGAGCTGCGCGAACAGCAGTGCGATCACCGTGAAGACGGCGGTGAGGAAGCGATGGTTGCGGCGCATGGGCGGATTATACGGCGGCTTCGGCCATGGTCGACAGCCCCTGCTGCGTGTGGGTGGGCAGGTGATAGCCATTGGCGGGATCGTCGAGGGCGCTGATGACGATGGTCGGCGCGAACGACTTCACCGGCCCGAACATGGTCGCGAACGAAACATCGGCCGCGTCGCGCCCGGTGCCGATGCGCACCAGGCCCATCGGCGCCGTGATGCCCGTGGGGTCGAACGCGTACCAGCGATCCGACAGGAAGACCTCCACGTACGCATGGAAGTCCGGCAGGCCCAGCTCGGCCGCGGCGCCGTAGTCGATGCCGGTCACGAACCGCGCCGGAATGTTGAGCGCGCGGCAGAACGTGATCATGAGGTGGGCGAAATCGCGGCACACGCCCACCTGCTCGAGCACGGTGTCCGCGGCGGAAGTGCTGCTGTTGGTGCTCCCGGGCGTGAACGCCGTGCGGTTACATACCCAGTCGCGGATGGCCTGCACCCGCCAGTAACCGGGACGCAGGTGGCCGAACTCTCGGCCGGCGAAGCGGCGCAGCCGGTCCGATTGGCAATAGCGGCTGGGATAGATGAAGGGGAGGACCGTTTCAGGAATCCGCTCGATCGGCACTTCATCGAGGAGCGCCTGGGATTCACGGTGGTGGTCGATGTCGACGGTGGCTTCGTAGCGAACCGTGAGGGGACCGGGCCCGGCCCGGAGCCGCAGGTAGCGGTTTCCGAGCGCGGGTTCGGTGTGCAGCTTGTGCTCGACGGGCGGGGTGAGGTACAGCGCCTCGTTGATGATCGACTGCCACGGCGTCTGCGCCGCGTGGACGTTGAAGACGAAGTCGGCCGGCTGCTCGGCGATCTCGTACTTCAGCTCGATCGAGAAGCTGAGGCGGACCAATCGCCGAGCAGCGGCGGTGCTCAGGCGCGGGGCTCGCCTTGGGCGTTCACTTGCACGGTGCGTCCCGGGGGCTGGGCCATCTGCACCCGGTACTCGCGGCCGCGGAAGTTGTACGTGACGTCGTAGTACGCGGGCGCCGCCGAGGACTGCACGTTCTCGCAGCGACGCACGTCGCGGCCATAGCCCTGGTTGTTGTCACGGCCCACGTTCGAGCCGACAAGGCCGCCCACCACCGCGCCGCCGGCGGTGGCGGCATCGTTGCCGCGTCCGCTGCCGACCTGGTGACCGAGGATGCCGCCGATCACGGCACCGGCGATCGCGCCGCCGATGTTCCTGTCACTGCCCTGCGAGACTTGCTCGCGCTCGACCCAGCAGCGCTGCTCCGGGCGTTCGCCCACGACCGCGCGCACCGAAGTCACGTCCGCCTCGTAGATGCGCTCATTGGGGCGGCGGCGGTAGTCCCGCTCCACCAAGGGCGCCGGGGCATAGCGATTCTCTTCCACGCGGGCATTGCGCATCACGGGCCGCGCCGAGGTGGCGCGATCGTTCTCGATGCCCATGGCCTGCAGGGATGGGTACTGGCCGGGACGAAGCACCACGCAACGCCCCTCGAAGCGACGTTCCTCACAGACTTCCCAACGGCCGCTCGTGACGATCGCCGACGAGGCACGATCCCCGAAGTCCTCTCGCTGGAAGTTGCCGAGTTGCTTGTCGATGGTCAGCGACCGCCCGCGGAAGCCGTCGTGTTCGTAGAAGGTAATTTGTGCCGCGGCCTGCGTGGCCATGGCGAGCCCGGCCGCCGCGAGGGCGGTTGTAAGGATTTGTTTCATTGGGATCTCCTGTCGAAATGCGGTCATCTGACGCGCATGCCGGTTATGACCTCTCGCGCGGCCTTCACGTTCCGTGCCACTTGGATGGAACGTTATGAATCCTCAGACTTTGCGTCCCCGCACGAGGTTGAGGACGATCACGATCAGGGCGACGACCAGGAGTATGTGGATCAGGCCGCCCATGGTGTAGGAGCTCACCAGGCCGAGCAGCCACAGGATGATCAGGATGATTGCGATGGTGTAGAGCATGTCGTCTCCTTGGAGGGGGGGTCGGTGCTGCGGTGAGACGCCAGTCCACGGCCTTGGTTCGGCCGGCCGGGACAGGCTATGTCCGGAAGCGCACAATAGGGGATGGACCCTGCCAAGCACGAGTCCCGACGGGACCCCCACAATCACCTGCTCGACGCGCTCTCGTCCGCCGAGCGGAAGCGCATCGAGCCCGAGATGCAAAACTGCTCCATGGCGCTGGGCGAGGTCGTCTATGAAGCGGGCCGCGAGCTGACCCACGTCTACCTGCCCACCGACTGCATCATTTCGCTGCTGTACGTGCTCGAGAACGGCGCCTCCGCGGAGATCGCCGTGGTCGGCAGCGAAGGCGTCGTGGGCATTTCCATCTTCATGGGCGGCGAATCCACGCCCAGCCGTGCCGTGGTACAGAGCGAGGGCCACGCGTATCGGTTGCCCGCGGAAGTCATGCGCCGGGAATTCAATCGCGGGGGCGGAATGCAGCACCTCATGCTGCGCTACACGCAATCGCTCATCGCGCAGATGTCGCAGACCGCCGTGTGCAATCGCCATCATTCCATCGAGCAGCGCCTGTGCCGCTGGCTGCTGATGAGCCTGGACCGCCTTGCCTCGGAC
>DATLEL010000209.1:0-8635 GCA_035525255.1 Usitatibacter sp. | reverse complement strand
AGGTGCTGCAATCCGGACGCAAGCTCGCGTATTGCGAGGCTCGGCTGACCGATGCGGCAGGAAAGCTGATCTGCCACGGCACCGGGTCCTGCATGATCCTGCCGCGCGAATAGCCACTTGACGAACTGACCGCCAGTCATTTACTATGGCCGCCGAACTGACTCGGAGTCATTTGGCATGGCCGTCAAGCAGCGCGCCGTAGGCGCGCAGGACAAGGAAGAGCGCCGCACCGCGATCCTCGACGCGGTGGAGAAGCTCTACTTGAAGCACCCCGACCGCATGGCGAGCGTCGCCGAGGTCGCGGTTGCGGCCGGCCTCGCCAAGGGAACGGTATACCTGTATTTCCCGGGCAAGGAAGAGATGCTGCTCGCCCTGCATGAGCGGCACGTGGCGCGCTTCTTCGCCGAGATGGTGGCGCTGCTCGAGGGTGCGCGCGCCGCGGGTTTCGACGAAGTCTTCAAGGTCACCCGTGACCATTTCATCCGCAAGCCGGGGTACCTGCCGCTCACCAGCCGCTGCTTCGCCATGATGGATCGCGAGATTCCGCTCGACGTGGCGATCGAGTTCAAGAAGCGCGTCGGACAGCTGCTCGCCGCGGCGGGCGGCGGGCTCGCGCGGCATTTCCCCATCTCCCTGCCCCAGGGCGTGACTCTCCTCATGCACAGCTACGGGCTCATCGTGGGCCTGTGGCAGCTGGTGCATCCCAACGAGCGCCTCGGCAAGGCCATGAACCAGCCCGCGCTGCGGGCGCTCAAGCTCGACTACGAGCGCGAAGTGGAAGCCGCACTGCGCGCCCTGTGGAGCGGAGCCCTTTTGGCCGCGAAAGCGGCCGCCCCTCAACCGAGGAAGACCCGATGAGAACGACCCTCCTCCCAATGATCGCCCTGGCCCTCCTCGCTGGCTGCGGCAAGCCAGAGGTCCAGGCCGAAGCGCCGCGCCCCGTGCTGACCCAGACCGTGGTGCCGGGCGCCGCCGCAACGCGCGACGTGTACTCGGGCGAGATCCGCGCGCGGCATGAGACCGATCTCGCCTTCCGCGTCGGCGGCAAGCTCGTAGCGCGCTCCGTCGATGCGGGCGCGCGCGTCAAGCGCGGCCAGGTGCTGGCGCGGCTCGATCCCGCCGACGCTCACCTCGCGGCGCAGGCCTCGGCGGCGCAGCTCGCGTCCGCGGAAGGCGACCTCACCCTCGCCCGCGCGGAGCTTGACCGCCACGCCGACCTGCTGGCCAAGAAATTCATCAGCCAGTCGGCGTTCGACCTGAAGCAGAACGCATTCAACGTGGCGCGCGCAAAGGTCGACCAGGCGCGCTCCCAGGCCGCCATCACCACCAACCAGGCGGGCTACACCACTCTCGTCGCGGACAACGACGGCATCGTGCTCTCGGTCGCCGCGGATCCCGGGCAGGTGCTAGCGGCCGGCCAGGCGGTCATGCACCTCGCCTATGCGGGCGAGAAGGAAGTCGTGATCAACGCGCCCGAGGGCCAGCTCGCGCGCTTCCAGCCCGGCCAGGCGGTCGCCATCGCGCTCTGGTCCGATCCCTCCACCGCCTTCCCGGGCCGCATTCGCGAAATCGCCGGAGGCGCCGACCCGGTGACGCGCACCTATGCCGTGCGCGTGAGCGCGCTGAATCCGCCGGCCACCGCGCAGCTCGGCATGACCGCGAACGTCCTGTTCACCTCGTCGGAGGATCCGAGCCTGGTGCTGCTGCCGCTCACCGCGCTCGCACGCCAGGGCAGCAATCCCGCCGTGTGGGTCGTGGATCCCGGCAGCAAGCAGGTGAAGCTGCGCGCGGTGACGGTGGGCCAGTTCCGCGAGGATGGCGTCACCATCACGGCGGGCCTCCATCCGGGCGACGTCGTGGTGACCGCGGGCGTGCACAAGCTGCGCGAGAACCAGGTCGTGCGCCATGTTGCGGCGATTTAACCTCTCCGAGTGGGCGCTCTCGCACCAGACGCTGGTGCTGTACTTCATGGTGGTGCTCGCGTTCGTGGGCGTGGGCTCCTACCTGCGCCTTGGGCAAGCCGAGGACCCCGACTTCTCCTTCAAGCTGATGGTGGTGCGCACCCTGTGGCCGGGCGCTTCCGCCGACGAGGTCGAGCGCCAGCTGACCGACCGCATCGAGCGCAAGCTCCAGGAGACGCCGCGCCTCGACTTCCTGCGCAGCTACTCCAAGCCCGGCGAGTCGGTGGTGTTCGTATTCGTGAAGGACTCGTCGCGTCCCGATGAGATCCGCGACACCTGGTACCAGGTGAGGAAGAAGGTCGGCGACATCCGCGCCACCCTGCCCCAGGGCATCGTGGGCCCGTTCTTCAACGACGAGTTCGGCGATACCTTCGGCAACATCTATGCGCTCACCGGCGACGGCTTCACCTATGCGCAGATGAAGGAGCATGCCGACCGCATCCGCAACCAGCTGCTGCGGGTGAAGGACGTGGCGAAGGTGGAGCTGGTGGGCGAGCAGGATGAAAAGATCTACGTCGAGCTCGCCAACGCCAAGCTCGCGACTTTCGGGGTCGCGCCCGCGGAGGTGTTCGCGGCCCTGCAGCAGCAGAACGCGGTGGCCGCCACCGGCAGCTTCGAGACGCCGACCGACCGCATCTACGTGCGCGCCACCGGGGCACTGGACTCCGTGGAGAGCGTGAAGGCGATCGCCATCCGCGCCAACGGGCGGCTCTTCCGGCTCTCGGACGTGGCCTCGGTGTATCGCGGTTTCGCCGATCCCCCGCAGCCGCGCATGCGCTTCATGGGGAAGGAAGGCCTCGGCATCGCGGTTTCCATGGTGCCGCGCGGCGACATCATCGCGCTGGGCCACGCGCTCGACGAGCAGATCGAGCGGCTCGAGCGCGACCTCCCGGTCGGCCTCGAGCTCGACCGCGTCAACAACCAGCCTGAGACGGTGAAGCGCTCCGTCGGTGAGTTCACGCGTTCGCTCACGGAGGCGGTCGCCATCGTGCTGCTGGTGAGCTTCCTGTCGCTCGGCCTGCGTACCGGCCTCATCGTCGCGCTCTCGATCCCGCTCACGCTCTTCGTCACGTTCTTCTTCATGTACTTCACCGGCGTCGACCTGCACAAGATCTCGCTGGGCGCGCTCATCATCGCGCTGGGCTTGCTGGTGGACGACGCCATCATTTCCGTGGAGATGATGGTGGTGAAAATGGAGGAAGGCTGGGAGCGCGTGCGCGCGGCGAGCTTCGCCTACACCTCGACCGCGATGCCCATGCTCACCGGCACCATCGTGACCGCGGCGGGCTTCCTGCCCATCGGCCTCGCCCGCTCGTCCACCGGCGAGTACACGTTCTCGATCTTCGCGGTGACGACGACGGCGCTCCTCATCTCGTGGGTGGTTTCGGTGGTGTTCGTGCCGTACCTCGGCTACAAGCTGCTGCCGGACTTCCGCAAATCGGGCAAGCATCCCTCGGCACACGCCGTGTACGACAAGCCGTTCTACCGCCGCTTCCGCGGGTTGGTCGCGTGGTGCGTAGATCATCGTTGGGTCGTGATCGGCGCGACGGGGGCGCTCTTCCTCGCCTCGGTTTTCGCGTTCAAGTTCGTTCAGCAGCAGTTCTTCCCGGCAGCGAGCCGCCCCGAGCTGATCGTGGACCTGAGGCTGCCCGAAGGCGCATCGGTGAATGCCACCGAGGCCCAGGTGAAGAAGCTCGAAGCGATGCTCATGGGCGACCCCGAGTACCGCGACCGCATCGACAACTTCGTGAGCTACGTGGGCAGCGGCAGCCCGCGCTTCTACCTGCCGTTCGACCAGCAGCTGGTGAACGCGAATTTCGGCCAGCTGATCATCAACACCAAGAGCAACGAGGATCGCGAGCGCGTGCGTGCTGCGCTCCTCAAGCGCTTCGACACGGATTTCACCGAGATCCGCGGCCGGGTCAACCGCCTCGAGAACGGCCCGCCGGTGGGCTTCCCGGTGCAGTTCCGCGTGGTGGGCGAGGACAAGCAGGTGCTGCGCGGCATCGCCGAGCAGGTGGCCGAGGCGATGCGCGCCAATCGCTGGATGCGCGACGTCAACTTCGACTGGGACGAGCCGTCGAAGGTGATCCGGCTCACCATCGACCAGAACCGCGCGCGCGTGCTCGGCATCAGCACCCAGGAGCTGTCGCAGTTCCTGAATACGGTGCTGTCGGGACAGGCGGTCACCGCTTACCGCGAGCGCGACAAGCAGATCGACGTGATCGCGCGCGGCGCGCGCGAGGAGCGTGCGTTCGTGAGCCTGCTGAAGGACCTCGCCGTCCCCGTCGGTCGCGGGCGCACCGTGCCCCTCGCGCAAATCGCGGACCTCTCCTATGGTTTCGAGCAGGGCATCTACTGGCGCCGGGACCGGCTGCCCGCCATCACGGTGAGGAGCGATTTGAAGGACGGCGTGCAGGCGCCCGTGGTGAGCAGGCAGGTGGAAGCGGCCATCGCGGACATCCGCGCCAAGCTGCCCGTGGGCTACCGCATCGACACCGGCGGCGCCATCGAAGACGCCGGCAAGGGACAGCAGTCCATCGCGGTGGTGGCGCCCATCATGATTCTCGTGATGGTGACCGCGCTCATGCTGCAGCTGCAGAGCTTCTCGCGCCTCGCCCTGGTGCTGCTCACGGCGCCGCTGGGGCTGATTGGCGTCGCCATGGCGCTGCTGCTGTTCAACGTCCCCTTCGGCTTCGTGGCGATGCTCGGGACGATTGCGTTGGCCGGCATGATCATGCGCAACTCCGTGATCCTGGTGGACCAGATCGACCAGGACATCCGTGACGGCAGCGATGCGTTCGATGCGGTGGTGGACGCCACCGTGCGGCGCTTCCGCCCGATCATGCTCACGGCCGCCGCGGCGATCCTCGCCATGATCCCGCTCGCCCGCAGCGCGTTCTATGGACCGATGGCGGTGGCGATCATGGGCGGGCTCTTCGTGGCGACGGCGCTCACGCTGCTTTTCCTTCCCGCGCTGTACGCGGCATGGTTCCGTATCCGGCGTCCTGAAGAGGTGGCCGAGCCGCGGGCGTTGGCAGTGACGGCTTAGCGTCCGCTTCGTTCGCTATCGCCACGCTGCTGGCGTTTTGATTTAGTCTTTCCGCATGGAACGCCGAAGCTTCGTGAAAGCGTGCGCCGCCGCGGCCGGCGCGCTTTCCGCGCACACCCCGCTCGCCGCCGCGCCCCTCACCGCCCACCTGTACCGCCGCGCGCGGCTCGTCGACGACCGCGGCCAGCCGATCGTGCCCGACGCGCTCAAGCCGGGGACGAACTACGTATTCGACTATCCGTACGCTTCGACGCCGTGCTTCCTGCTCAGGCTGGATCGTCCGGTCGCGCCCGTGGAGCTCAAGACGGAAGCCGGGCAGGCGTATCGATGGGAGGGCGGCGTCGGCGCGGGGAAATTGGTCGTCGCGTATTCCGCGATCTGCGCGCACAAACTCACTTATCCCACCAAGCAGGTGAGCTTCATCGGCTACCGGCACGAGCCGAGTCCGGTCGCTCCGCAAGGCAAGGTGATCACGTGCTGCTCCGATCGCAGCGTGTACGACCCCTCGGCCGGCGCGCGCGTGGTGTCAGGGCCCGCGCCGCAGCCCCTCGCCGCGATCCTGCTGGAGCAGGACGCCAAGAGCGGCGAGGTGTTCGCGGTGGGCACCTACGGCGGCGAGATGTTCGCCGAGTTTTTCCGCCGCTTCGATTTCCGCCTGCAGCTCGAGATGGGCCCCCGCGCCCGGTCGGAGGTGGATGGCACGAGCGTCGTGAAGCAGCTCGACTCGTACAGCACCCAGTGGGCTAAATGCTGAAGTTTTCGCCGGCGGCATTCTCCAGCTGCTTGAGGTCGGCGGCCTGCATGTTGGGCGCGAAGAGGCGGATGAACTCGACGGTGTAGCCGCGCAGGTAGGCGCCGCGCTTGTAGGCGAGGCGCGTGGTCTGCAGTGGGAAGAGGTGCTCGCAGGGGATCGCCACCAGGCCCTCGTCCTTGCCCTTGCGAAACGCGCGCGCGGAAATGATGCCTACGCCGAGTCCCAGGCTCACGTACGACTTGATCACGTCGGAGTCGAGTGCGGTGAGCGCCACCTCGGGATGCAGGCCGCGCGCGGCGAACGTGCGATCGAGGGAGGTGCGTCCCGCGAACGTAGGGTCGTATGTCACGATGGGGAATCGTGCGATCGCCTCCAGGGTGATGGGCTTCGTCTTGACCAGCGGGTGGCCAACCGGGACCACCACGCAGTGGTGCCATGTGTAGCAGGGCATCGTGACGAACTCGGGATAATCCTCCAGCGCTTCCGTGGCGATCGCGACGTCGGCCTCGCCCGCGAGCACCATCTTCGCAAGCTGGTGCGGATTGCCCTGCAGCAACTTGAGCTTCACTTCCGGGTAGCGCTTCTTGAAAGCGGTGACGACCGAGGGCAACGCATAGCGCGCCTGGGTGTGGGTCACCGCGACCGCGAGGCTGCCCCGCCCGCGATCGGCGAACTCGCGCCCGACGGTCTCGAGGTTGGCGATTTCATCCAGCACGCGCCCGACCGATGCCACGATCTCGCGTCCGGCATCGGTGATCGCCGTGAAGCGCCGGCCGCGGCGCACGAAGATTGCCGCACCGAGCTCCTCCTCCAGGGCGCGGATCTGTTTCGACACGCCGGGTTGTGACGTGTGGAGCGCTTCCGCCGCTTCCGAGACGTTCAGGCCGCGCCGCGCCACCTCCCTCACGTACCGAAGTTGCTGTATATTCAATGTCTTACCTCATGGTTGGCATAGTTCTATTAGTTATCAGGTCAGTATAACTAAGTATTTCTCAGGAATGTAGAGGCCCGTTAGCATCGGTCCCATGCTCGAACTCCCCTACTCCATTGCCGGCTTCGCCGTGGGCGCCATCGTGGGCCTCACCGGCGTGGGCGGGGGTTCGCTGATGACGCCGCTGCTGGTCCTGGTCTTCGGCGTCCCGGCCGTCACGGCAGTGGGCACGGACCTCCTCTTCGCCGGCATCACCAAATCGGGCGGCGCCGTGAGCCACGCCATCAAGGGCAACGTCGATTTCCGCGTTACCGGCCTCCTGGCCGCCGGCAGCATCCCCGGCACGGCGATCGCCATCGCGGCGCTGTCGCTCCTGCCTCCGGCGGGCCCGCAGTTGCGAACGCTGGTTTCCTTGGCACTCGGCGTGATGCTCGTGCTGACCGCGCTATCGCTGGTGTTTCGCGCCCGCCTCACCGCCTGGGCGAAGAGCCGCGGGACGGCACCGTGGAATCCGCGCCATCGTGACCTCGCGACCATCGCGGTGGGCGCGCTCATCGGCGTGGCGGTGACGTTCTCGTCGGTCGGCGCGGGCGCCATCGGCGTGACCGCCCTCCTGCTGCTCTTCCCCGCGCTTGCCACGGTGCGCATCGTGGGCAGCGACATCGCCCACGCGGTGCCGATCACCCTGATCGCCGGCGCGGGGCACGCCCTGCTGGGCAACGTGAACGTGCCGCTGCTCGCCAGCCTGTTGGTGGGCTCGATCCCCGGGATCCTGCTGGGCTCGCACCTCGCCGCGCGAGTCCCCGAGCGCGTGCTCCGCAACTCCCTCGCCGCCGTGCTGCTGCTCGCCGGCGGCAAGCTCGTCCTGAACTGACCCGCCATGTATCGCTACGACGCCTACGACCACACCCTCCTCGCCGAACGCGTCGCGCAGTTCCGCGACCAGACGCGCCGCTACCTCGCCGGCCAGCTGACCGACGACGAGTTCCGCCCACTGCGTTTGCAGAACGGCCTCTACATCCAGCGCCACGCGCCGATGCTTCGGGTGGCGGTGCCGTACGGCCTGCTGAACTCGCGCCAGGTGCGCAAGCTCGCGCACATCGCGCGCCGCTACGACAAGGGCTACGGCCACTTCACGACGCGCCAGAACATCCAGTACAACTGGCCGAAGCTGGAAGAGGTCCCCGAGATCCTCGCCGAGCTGGCCGAAGTCGAGATGCATTCCATCCAGACTTCGGGCAACTGCGTGCGCAACATCACCACCGACCATTTCGCCGGTGTCGCGCCCGACGAGATCGTCGATCCGCGGCCGCTCGCCGAGATCCTGCGGCAGTGGTCCACGTTCCATCCCGAGTTCGCGTACCTGCCGCGCAAGTTCAAGATCGCGCTCAATGGCGCGAAGACCGACCGCGCCGCGGTGCTGCTGCACGATATCGGCCTGCATGTCGTTCGCGATGACACGGGTGAAGTGGGCATCCGTGTCATCGTGGGCGGCGGCATGGGACGCACGCCGATCATCGGCCACGTGATCCGCGAGTTCCTGCCGTGGCGCCACATGCTCACCTACATCGAGGCGATCCTCAGGGTCTACAACCTGCACGGGCGCCGCGACAACAGCTTCAAGGCGCGCATCAAGATCCTGGTGAAAGCGCTGGGCGTGGAGGAATTCCGCCGGCAGGTGGATGCCGAGTGGGAGGCGTCCAAGGACTCGCTCTCCGTCATCACCGACGAGGAAATGGCGCGCGTGGCGGCGCACTTCACCGATCCCGCGTACGAGACGCTGCCCGAGATCGATGCGTCGTACGTGCAGTCGCTCGCCGACAGCCGGGCGTTTTCGAAGTGGGCGGAGCGCAACGTGGCGGGCCACAAGCGGCCCGGATATGCCGCGGTGACACTGTCGCTCAAGAAGACCGGCGTGCCGCCGGGCGACGCCACCG
>DATLEL010000207.1:0-5167 GCA_035525255.1 Usitatibacter sp. | reverse complement strand
CGTCGTGGCTGCGCTATTCCTCGCGGTGTGGTGGCTCGCCGTCGAGGCGAGCGGCACGGTGATCTTCCCGTCGCCGCTGCAGGTGGCCGAAGGCGCGCTGCAGCTTGCGCGCGAAGGCACGCTCTGGAACCACATCGGCGCATCGCTCTTCCGCGTGGGGACGGGCTTCCTGCTGGCGATGGCCGTAGGCATCCCGCTGGGACTGCTGATGGGGTGGAAATCGCTCGCGTACACCGCGTTGAACCCCATCGTGCAGGTGATGCGGCCCATTTCGCCGATCGCATGGATCCCCATCGCGATCCTGTGGTTCGGCGTGGGCGACGTGGCGCCGATCTTCCTGATATTCCTTTCCGCGGTGTTTCCCACGATCGTGCAGACCGCGGCGGGCGTGCACACCATCGAGCCCCAATACCTGCGCGCGGCGCGTAACTTCGGCATCTCGCGCTCGCGGCTCTTCCTGCACGTCGTGATCCCCGCGGTGCTGCCGCAGATCATCATCGGCATGCGCGTGAGCCTCGGCATCTCGTGGCTGGTGGTGGTGGCCGCGGAGATGGTCACGCTGCGCTCCGGCCTGGGCTACATGATCATCGACGCGCGCAACGCCGGGAACCGCTACGACCTCGTAGTCGCCGGCATGGTGATCATCGGCATCTCGGGACTGTTGCTCGACCTGGGCATGCGGCGGCTGGAGCGCATGAAAACGGTGCGCTGGCGCTATGCCCGCTAAGATCAGCGTCGCAGGGCTCGGCAAGAGCTTCGCGCGCAACGGCGGCGCGATGCGCGTGGTCGACAACGTCGACTTCACGGTGGGCGACGGCGAGTTCGTGGCGCTCGTCGGCCCGTCCGGATGCGGGAAGACGACGCTGCTGCACATCATGGCCGGCTTCACGCCGGCGGATTCCGGCCAGGTCGTGATCGATGGCGCTCCCGTCGCGGCGCCGAGCCCGAATCGCATCCTCATCTCGCAACAAGGCTCGGTGTTCCCATGGCTCACGGTGCGCCGCAACCTCATGTTCGGGCTGCGCGACCACCCGGACGAAGCGGCCCGGCTCGCCGATCACTACGCCGGCGTCGTGGGTCTCGCGGGGTTCGAGGAAAGCTATCCACACGAGCTCTCCGGAGGGATGCTGCGCCGCGTGGAGCTCGCGCGCGCGCTGGTGGTGAAGCCCGAGATCCTCTACCTCGACGAGCCGTTCGCGGCGCTCGATGCGCTCACCAGCCTGCAGGTGCGCTTCGAGCTGCAGCGCATCCTCGACAAGGAGCGCCACACCTGCGTGCTCATCACCCACGACGTCGAGGAAGCGATCCATCTCGCCGACCGCGTGCTGGTATTGTCGCGGCGGCCGGCCACGATCCAGGCGGCCTTCGACGTGCGGCTCGAGCGGCCGCGGGACCTCGCCGACCCCGAGGTGGCGCGCCTGAAGGGCGCGATCCTGCGCGAGCTCGGCCTCTAGCCGCCGCTCGCATATGATGGTGGGCCCGCCTGGATTTGAACCAGGGACCAAGGGATTATGAGTCCCCTGCTCTAACCATCTGAGCTACAGGCCCGACGAGGCATTTTAGCAACTGGAACCCCGGACACCCGCGAATACGATGGACGACATGGATTTCACCAAGCCTTCGGCGGCCAGCGCGGCGCCCGAGGCTTCGGCTCCCTTCAAGGCGGCGAACAGCCGCTTCTACAACGCCGAGGCGGCTGCCACGGTGTTCCGCGCCCAGGGCCGCGAAGAGCGCTTCACCGCCGGGCAGGTGCTGTTCACCGAGGACGAGAAGACCTCCAAGGGCGGGCTCTTCAAGACCGCGAGCCGCATGTACTACCTCGCCGACGGGCAGGTGGCGCTCACCATCGGGCCCAAGCCGCTGGACATCGTCAACAAGGGCGAGGTGTTCGGCGAGATGGCGGTGATCAGCGGGCAGCCGCGCAGTGCAACTGCGACCGCGAAGAGCGATGGCGTCGCTTATTCGCTCGACGCGAGCGAGCTGCAGGGCGCGCTGGGAAAGAACCCCGAGTTCGCGCTGATGCTGGCGAGCGTGATGTACGACCGCCTGCGCTTCATCGCCGCGCGCCTGGCCTCCCGCCCCACGACGCAGGGCGCCGCGCGCGAGGCCACCGTATTCGAGCCGCGCCTGGTCGCACAGGTGGAAGCGGCGCTGCCCCGCTCGGCGATCGTGCGCCACCGCCAGGAGACCCTGATCATGAAGGAGGGCCAGGCGGGAAAATTCATGTACCTGGTGAAGAGCGGGCGTGTCGCGATCGCCGTGGGGAACACGGTGGTGGAAGTGGTGGGGCCCGGCGGCACATTCGGCGAGATGGCGGTGATCGACCAGTCGCCGCGCACCGCTCGCGCCGGGACGCTCGATGAGACCGAGCTATTGGCGATCGACCGCGAATCGCTGATCGCGGTGGTGAGGCAGCACCCGGAGGTGGCGATGGCGCTGCTGCGGGCGATTGCCGATCGGCTGCGGCACATGAACAAGCTGCTGAACTGACGGCTAGCGGGCCGCCAGGCGCAAGCGCGCGAGCTCGTCCCGCATCTCCAGCAGCAGCGACCGATAACGCGGGTCCGCGGCGAGATTCGACTCCTCGAACGGATCCATGTCGAGGTCGAACAACAGCTCGTTGGCCGGATCGGCCACGTCGAAGCGCAGGTACTTGAAGCGCTCGCCGCGAACGCCTTCGCTTTCCGGAATCCCCCCCATCGACACCAGGTGCTCGTAGAGCCAGGTCGGGCGCCAATCGGCCGGACGGCCTCCTAGCAGGTCGAGGGCGCTCCTGCCCTGCATCGCCGCCGGCACGCGCTGGCCGCAGATCGCCAGGACCGTCGGCGCGACATCGATGTTGAGGATCATTTCCGATAGCAACCGCGGGCCGCCCCCCGGAAGCTTGAGCACGAAGGGCGTGCGGATCGATTCCTCGTACCCCCACCATTTGTCCGCCATGCCGTGCTCGCCGAGGAAGAAACCGTTGTCGGACGTGAACAGGATGGCGGTGCGGTCGTAGAGCCCGAGTGCATTCAACGCGGCGACCACACGCCCCACGGCCGCGTCCACGCCGGTCACCAGGCGGTAGTACTGCTTGATCGTGTGCTGGAAGCGCTCCTCGGTGGAGTAGCGCGGCTCCCAGCGCCGCCGCGCCTCGCTCTCGCGCAGGAAGCGCGGCAGGCGGGCGAAATGCGCGTCGGTGGCGGTCGCCGGACGGGGCATCGAAACTCCCTCGTACAGGCCGGCGTATGCCGCGTCGGGCTGGAACTCCTCCGGGGCACCGTCCTGGGCATGGGCGCCCTTGGTGCACAGGGTGAGGCAGAAGGGGGAGTCGCCGACGGATGCGAGGAAGTCCGTGGCGCGGTCCGCGAGAACCGCATCGAGGTGGCGCCCGCCATTTTCCGGCCGATAGTAATCGCCCTGCCCCGCGAAGCCCGCCCAGTAATCGAACTGCGTGGCGGGGAGTGGCGCCCCAAGTCCCCATTTCCCCACGAACCCGACGCGGTATCCCGCAGCGCGCAGCAGCGCGTGATAGCTCGCGGCGAACGCGTCGTCGGAAAGTGCGGAGTCGAAATCCCAGATGCCGTGGCGGCGCGCGTACTGCCCGGTCATGATGCTCGCGCGGCTGACCGGGCAGATGGAGGTCGTGACGAAGTGGTTCAGCCCGACGACGCCGTCGCTCGCCAGCGCGTCGAGGTTGGGGGTATGCACCACGCGGTTTCCCAGCAGGCCGATGGCGTCCCAACGCATGTCGTCGGCCACGATGACGACCACGTTGGACGCGGCTGCGCTGGGCGCGAATTCCTCGGGCCGGCGCGCATGCGCGGACAACACCGGGGCTGCCGCGAGGCCCTGCAGGAAATGACGTCGATCCATGCTCCGGACAAGGAAACGCCCGCTGGCGGGCGGGCGTTGTCAGTTCTCGTTATCGCACTGCGAGAAAGAATAGCTCAACTTTCCCCTTCGAGGAAGCTCCTCAGCTTCTCGGAGCGGGACGGGTGCCTGAGCTTCCTCAGGGCCTTGGCCTCTATTTGCCTTATCCGCTCGCGCGTGACGTCGAACTGCTTGCCGACTTCCTCCAGCGTGTGGTCCGTGTTCATCTCGATGCCGAAGCGCATGCGAAGCACCTTCGCTTCGCGCGGCGTGAGGGAGTCGAGCACGTCCTTGGTGGCTTCGCGCAGCGACGCGTAGAGCGCCGAGTCCGAAGGCGCCAGCCCCGCCTGGTCCTCGATGAAGTCGCCGAGATGGGAATCGTCGTCGTCCCCGATCGGCGTCTCCATGGAGATGGGCTCCTTGGAGATCTTGAGGATCTTGCGGATCTTCTCTTCCGGCATCTCCATCTTCACCGCCAGCGTCGCGGGATCCGGCTCCTGCCCGGTCTCCTGCAGGATCTGGCGCGAGATGCGGTTCATCTTGTTGATGGTCTCGATCATGTGCACCGGGATGCGGATGGTGCGCGCCTGGTCGGCGATCGAGCGCGTGATCGCCTGCCGGATCCACCACGTCGCGTAGGTCGAGAACTTGTAACCACGGCGATATTCGAACTTGTCCACCGCCTTCATGAGGCCGATGTTGCCTTCCTGGATGAGATCGAGGAACTGCAGGCCGCGATTGGTGTATTTCTTCGCGATCGAAATCACGAGACGGAGGTTCGCTTCGGTCATCTCGCGCTTGGCGCGCCGCGCCCGCGCTTCACCCGTCGTCATCTGACGGTTGATATCCTTGAGGTCCTTGATCGGAATCCCGATGCGCGCCTGCAGATCGAGGAGCTTCTGCTGCTGCTCGGTGATCGCGGGCTCGAAGCGTTCGAGCGCGACGCTCCACGTCTTGTGGGCGTCGATCTCGTTCTTCACCCAGCGCAGGTTGGTCTCCTTGCCGGGGAATTCCTTGATGAAGTGGTGACGCGGCATCTGCGCCTTGTCGACCGCGAGGTGCATGATGTTGCGCTCGTTGGTGCGCACGTCATCCACCAGGCGACGCACGCCGTCGCACAGCGCTTCGATCTGCTTCGCGCCGAAGCGGATGTTCAGAAGCTCGTCGGAGATGTGCTCGCGCGCCTGCAGGTCGAGCAGCTTCTGCTGCTGCTCCGTGATCGCGGGCTCGAAACGCTCGAGCGCGACACTCCACCCCTTGTGCGAGTCGATCTCGGTCTTCACCCAGCGCAGGTTGGTCTCCTTGCCGGGGA
>DATLEL010000200.1:0-7940 GCA_035525255.1 Usitatibacter sp. | reverse complement strand
GGCACGTTCCGCGAGGATCTGTACTACCGGCTGAATGTGGTCACGCTGAAGCTGCCGTCGCTCGACGAACGGCCGGAGGACATTCCCCTCCTCGCGGAGTCGTTCCTCAATCGACTTGCGCCGCGATACGGACGCGACAAGGCCTCCTTCGCGCCGGAAGCGCTGGAGCTCCTGGTGAAGGCGAAGTGGCCGGGCAACGTGCGCCAGCTCTACAACGTGGTCGAGCAATCGATCGCGCTGTGTCCCACGGAGATCATTCCGCAGTCGTTCGTCGAGCAGGCCATTCAAGTCGAGATGCACGAGATGACGTCGTTCGAGGATGCGAGGAAGCGCTTCGAGCGCGATTACCTCACGCGCATCCTCAAGATGACCAAGGGCAGCGTCACCCAGGCAGCGAAGCTCGCGCGGCGCAACCGCACCGAGTTCTACAAGCTGCTGCAGCGCCACGGCATCGAGGCCGCGGTGTTCAAGAGCGACGTGAAATAGCGCTGTAGCGTGTCCCCTACGGTGAGTAGCTGTCGTGCCACAACGACATGGCTATCCAGCTACAGATCAAGCACTTAGCCGACGTGGACGGCGGGCCTGTCGCCCCCGTGCGACGGGGGCGCCACGGCAGGACTGTGACGCACTTCACAGCTCTCCCGTTAACCCCTTGATATAAAGAAGCAACCGGCTATTGGCACAGCTCGTGCATAGATAGTCGCAGTACCCTCCTTTAAAGAGTGCGCCTTGTGGGGCAGGTTAATCGCCTGCCCCGTTTTTTTTCTAGCGCCTGGCGCGCACTTCCACCTCGATCGCCGCGTACCACTCCGCCAATTCGTCGATGTCGGCGTCGCTGAGCGGCTTGGCGATGACATTCATGACCTCGTGGCTGCGCTTGCCGCTGCGGAAGGCGCGCAGCTGCTGCACGAGGTAGATGCGCGGCTGCCCCGCCAGGTGGGGCGTGTCGGGGGCGCTGCTCAGGCCCGAGACCCCGTGACAAACGGCGCAGGGCTGCGCCTTGGCGCGTCCCGGCGGCGGAGGCTCCGCCGCCAGGACGCCCAATCTGTAAACGGCAAGCAGCAGGAGCGCCGCCCGCATCACCGGCGCTGTGGCTCGCCCGCGTACGTGATTCGGTAGATTGCGCCGGCAAAGTCGTCGGAGACCAGCAGCGAGCCATCCTTCATCACGGCGACGTCCACGGGGCGGCCGCGGTAGAGGCCGGTCGCGGAATCGAGCCAGCCATCGGCGAACACCTCGGTCTTGTCGGCGGTGCCGTCAGCCTTGAGACTGGTGAACATCACGCGCGCGCCGATGGGTGTGGTGCGGTTCCACGAGCCGTGCTGCGCGCTGAAGAGCCCGCCCTGGTACTTCGCGGGAAACTGCTTGCCGGTGTAGAAGACCAGGCCCAGGTCGGCTGCGTGCGCGTCCGTGTAAACCTGCGGGTTCGTCACGTTGGGCGGCAGCGGATCCTTGTCGTAGCCGTGCTCGGTGATGCGCGTCTTCCCCTGGATCCACGGGTAGCCGAAGAACTGCCCTGCCTGGGTGGCGCGGTTGATCTCGCACGCGGGGATGTCGTCGCCCATGCCGTCGGTCTGGTTGTCGGTGAACCAGAGCGTGTTGTCCTTCGGGTTGAACTCGAGGCCGACGGAATTGCGCACGCCGCGCGCGTAGACCTCGCGCTTGCTGCCATCGAACGGGTTCAGCCGCACGATGCCGCCGATGCCGACCTCGTCGAAGAGCTTGAGCTTCTCGCGCGGCTGCACGTTGAACGGCTGCCCGAGCGTGATGTACAGCAGGCCGTCCTTGCCGACGCGGCAGGTGCGGGCGCCGTGGTTGTACGACTCCTCTTCCACGGGGATCAGCTTGCCCTGCGGCACTACCTCGATCACGGCGACGTCCGGGCCCTCGTAGAAGAACTCCGCGGCGGGGAAGTTGAGCACGCGGTTGTGGTCGACCACGATGAGGAAGCCGTCGCGGGTCCAACAGACGCCGTTGGGGACGCTGAACTTGAGCGACGGCGCGAACGCCTTGACCTCGTCGGCGATGCCGTCGCTGTTGCGGTCGGTCACGGCCCACACGGTGGTCTTGCGAGTGCCCACGAACAGCATGTTGGTCGAGGGCGCTACCGCCATGTGGCGCGCGTCGGGCACGATGGCATAGAGATCGATCTTGAAGCCGGGCGGCAGCTTCACGCGCTTCAGGTTCGCGCGGATGGCGTCGGCGTTGGCGCCGGTTTGCGGCACCGGCGGGATGTTCAGGTCGGTGCCCGAGACCTTCATCTGCTTCAGCTTGTCGATGTTCGCCGGCTGGGCGGCGGCCGTGAGGGCGAAGCCGAGCAACGCGGCGAAGCCGGCTGCGACGAGGCGGTTCTTCATATCGGGGTCCTCCGGGGTGGGGTCATTCCCGCCAGCAGCCTACGCCCGCTTGCGGAAAGCTGCCAACCGTGAAATCCCGGACAATCGCGGCCATGCGATTTCCCGACCTCCTCGCGTTCCGCCGCGGCCGCCTCGCCGCTTTCTTCCTCCTCTACATGACGGAGGGCTTGCCGCTCGGCTTTGCCGCGACGGCAGTGGCGACCCAGTTGCGCCGCCAGGACGTGGGCCCGGCGGAGATCGGCGCCTTCGTCGGCTCCTTCTACCTTCCGTGGGCGTTCAAGTGGGCCTACGGCCCGTTGATCGACGTCGTGGCCTCGGACCGTTGGGGACGGCGGCGTGGCTGGATCATCGCGACGCAGGTCCTGATGGCGATCACGCTCATGTCCACGGTGATGCTCGAGCTGCCGGCGCAGCTGGCGCTCTTCACCGCCATCCTCTTCCTGCACAACAGCTTCGGCGCGATGCAGGACGTCGCCATCGACGCGCTTGCCGTGAGCACGCTCGAGGAGCACGAGCGCGGGCTCGCCAATGGCCTGATGTTCGCGGGGGCCGCCATCGGGCAGGCGCTCGGCGGCTCGGGGGTGCTGTTCCTCTCGGGATACACCGGCTTCCAGCCGACGTTCTTCTTCGTGGCGGGCGCGATCCTCGCGGTCACGCTCTTCGTGGTGCTGCCGATGCGCGAGGCGGCGGGACCCCCGCGCGAGCCGGGACGGGGATCTCCGCTCGCGACCGCGGCGCGCGAGATGCATCGCTTCGCGATCGACTCGTTCCGCGCCTTCCTCGACACGCGCGGCGCCTTTCTCGGCCTGCTGGTGGCGCTGTTGCCCAGCGGTGCCATGGCGCTGGGCCTCGGCCTGCAGACCACGCTCGCGGTCGAGCTCGGCATGGACGACGATCGCGTCGCCTGGCTCGCGCTCGCGAGCAGCGTCACCAGCGCGGTGTTCATGGTGATCGGAGGATTGCTCTCCGACCGCTTCGGCCGCCGCCGCACGCTCGCAATCTACATCGCGCTGATGAGCGTGCCCACGTTCTACCTCACGTGGAAGCTGCGCCAGCACGGCTGGATATTCCCGGTGCCCTCGACGAACGGCACGCGTCCCGCGGCGCCGGCGGAGCTGGTGATGGCGTTCTGGATCGCGGTGGTGAGCTACTCGGTCGCCCAGGGACTGATGTACGGCACGCGCGCGGCGATCTTCATGGACGTGACCAACCCACGCGTCGCGGCGACGCAGTTCACCGCGTACATGGCGCTCCTCAACCTCGCCATTGCCTACTCGGCCACGTGGCAAGGCATCGCCGCGGAAGCGGTGGGCTATCCGACGATGCTGCTCATCGATGGCTTCTTCGGCGTCGCCTGCGTGCTGTTGCTGCCCTGGATGAAGAACCTGCACGGCAACGATCCGGATGGCGGAGCGCCGCGGCGCGCGCGCTGGGCCGCGCTCGCGCTCGCCCTCGCCTGCCTGGCGTGGCTGCCCTATCGCGCGTGGCCGGACCTGGCGGGTGCGGCGAAGCCGATCTTCGAGACTGCGTTCACGATGGTGTTCGTCGCCTCCGCCCTCTTCCTGCTCGCGGGCTCCGCGGTCACGGGGACGCGCTCGAAGATCGCCCGGGTGGGCGCATGGATCGCACCGCTGTTGCTGCTGATGTACGCGCGGCGCTGGATGGGCGACGCCGGTCCCGCAGTCAGCGCGAGCCTCCTGGCCGTGCCCGCCGCGGGCGCAATCGTGCTCCTGGCCTCCGCATTCAATCCCTGGCGCGAGCTCGCTACTCGGCCTTGATGCCGGCGTCCTGGATCAGCTTGCGGTAGCGCGCGAGCTGGTCGCGCGTCGCCGTGCGCAGCTCTTCCGGCGTCGTGCCGCGCACCGTGAGGCCCTGGTCCTTCAACTTCGCGCGCACGTCCGGATCGGCGAGCGCTTTCGCGATCTCGCCATGGAGCTTGTTCACGATCTCCTTCGGCGTGCCCGCGGGCGCCACGACGGTGAACCAGGAATTGAACTGGAAGCCTGGAAGGCCCGATTCCGAGACCAGGGGCACGCCGGGGAATTCGGCGAGGGGCGCGGGCGTCGAGAGGCCGATGAGCCGCAGCTTGCCGCCGCGCGCGAGCGTGGCCACCGTGGCGAGGCCCTGGAACGCGACCGGCACGTCGCCGCCGGCCACGCCGAGCGCCGCCTGCGAAGCGCCCTTGTACGGCACGTGCGTGAGCTTGATGCCGGCCTGCGACGCGAACAGCTCCATCGCGATGTGCTGCGGGCTGCCGTTGCCGCCGGAGCCGAAGTTGATTTGCCCCGGCTTCGCTTTCGCCGCGGCGATGAGATCGGCGGCACTCCTGTAGGGCGAATCGTTGTTGGCGACCAGGCCCCACTCGATGGTGGCGACCAGCGACACCGGCTCGAAATCGCGCAGGATGTCCCACGTGAGGTTGGCGTTCATGTTCGGCAGCATCGTCATGATGCTGTCGTTGAAACCGCCGATGGTGTAGCCGTCGGGGGCGGCCTTGGCCACGCGGTCGGCGCCGATCTGCCCCGCGGCACCCGGCTGGTTCTCGATCACCACCGGCTGGCCCATGTTGGACGACATCTTCTGCGCCACGATGCGCGCGGCGTTGTCCACGGCGCTCGCCGCGGCCAGCGGCACGATCATGCGGATCGGCTTGTTGGGGTATCCCTGCGCTGCGGCAAGGAGGGGCAGGCACGCGATGAGCAGCGCGGCGAGGCGGGTGGGGAAGGTCATGGCGCGGTTCCCGGGGGAGGAGACGCCATTATCCACGTTGGTGCACAATGGCCGCGCCGTTGCGACGTCGCAACCCTCGAGGGAGACAAGAAAATGTTCGCACGCATTGGTCGGAGCTGGCGCCTGGTGAAGGCGAGCGCCTCGGTCCTGAAGCAGGACACCGAGCTGCTGCTGTTCCCGATGATCTCGATGTTCGCGCTGATGCTGGTGGTGGCCTCGTTCGCCCTGCCGGTCTTCGGGCTCGGCATGCTGGGCGACCGGATGGGCGAGGACGGCCTGTCCGCGGCCATGTACGTGGTGGCTTTCCTGTTCTACTTCAGCCAGTACTTCGTGATCTTCTTCTTCAACTCGGCGCTCGTCGGCGCGGCGATGATTCGCCTCGAGGGCGGGGACCCGACGTTCGCCGACGGCATGCGCATCGCGACCTCCCGCATCTGGGCGATCGCGGGCTACGCGCTCATCGCGGCGACGGTCGGCATGATCCTGCGGGCGATCCAGGAACGCGTCGGCTTCATCGGCAGGATCATCGTCGCGATCATCGGCGCGGGCTGGACCATCGCCACCTTCATGGTGGTGCCGGTGCTGGTGTCGCGGCAGGTCGGGCCCGTGGACGCCATCAAGGAATCGGCCGGCCTGCTGAAGAAGACCTGGGGCGAGAACGTCATCGGCCAGGCGGGCATCGGCCTCGCGTTCGCGTTCATTTTCTTCGCCGTGATCGTGGCCGGCATCGTGATCGTGTTCGCCGCATTCGCGTCCGGCAGCGTGGCGGCGAGCTTGATCGCGCTGGTGGTGGTGGGCCTCGCGATCGCAACCACCGCGCTCGTGCAGGCGGCGCTCAGCGGCATCTACTCCGCCGCGCTGTACCGCTACGCCACCAAGGGCGAAGGCACGCCGGGGTTCGACAATCAGGCGCTGAAGCTGGCTTTCGCGCCCAAGTAAGCCAACCCTCTCCCCGACCCTCCCCCAAGGAGGGAGAACATCACCGAGTACGCAGCGGGGCGATTTCGAGGTCCTCGGCCAGGCGGTCGAGGGCCCCCATCAGGTTGGCGGCGATGGGAATGCCGTCGCGGCGATTGGCGGTGATGCGCTCGTGGCTCTGCTCGCCGGGCACGAGGATGCGCTCCACGCCGGGCATGCGCTCGCTGCCGCGCAGGTCGCGCACCAGGGCGTCGACGTTCGCCTTGAGCTCTTCGGGCTCGCCGAACGCCGCGGGGTCGATCGCGACGATCGCCTGGCCGGTGTTGGTGGCGGTCTCGTTGTCCTGGTTGAAGTCCACCACCCCGCGGCCCATGGCGGCGCCGTTCAGCGTACCGGCGATGAGCCCCACCACCAGCGCGAGGCCGTAGCCCTTGTAGCCGCCGATGGGTAGCAGGAAGCCCTCGCTTGCGCGCCTCGGGTCCGTGAGCGGATTGCCCTCGCGGTCGATCATCCAGCCCTCGGGCATCATCTCGCCCTTCGCGGCCTTGGCTTTCACCTTGCCGTAGGCCGCGACGGTTGTGGCCATGTCGAGCACGACCGGCGGCTCGTCGCCGGCGGGAATCGCGGCGGCGATGGGATTGGTGGACAGCAGCATGTCGAGGCCGCCCCACGGGGGCAAGTGGTTGGCGTTGCCGACGGCGAAGTAGAGCCCGATCATTCCCTGCTGCATCGGCATCCGCGCGTAAAGCGACGCGGGACCCGCGTGGTTGCTCCACTGCGCTCCCACCCACGCGACCCCCGCGGTACGTGCTTTGGCGATCGCAAGCTCGGCAGCGCGCTTCATCACCAGGTGCCCCATGCCGTTGTCGCCATGGATGAGCGCCGTGGCCGCGCGCTCCTTCACGACGCGTATGTCGGGCTCGAGATTGATCGCGCCGCCACGGATGCGGCGGATGTACTGCGGCAATCGCATCACGCCGTGGCCGTCGGAGCCCTGCAGGTCCGCATCCGCCATGAGCGCCGCGACGGTGCGAGCGTCGTCGGGCGGCATGCCCACCGTCTCGAACACCTGCCCGATGAAATAGCGCAGCCGCCCGTGATCGACCCGGATCGCTTCGGCGCTCAGGATGCCTCCTCGATCCACGTCGCCTGGATCGCCTCGAGGATCTTCTCCCCCGAGCGCTTCGGGTCGTCGTCGAAGCCTTCCAGCCCCAGCACCCATTCTCGCAGCTGCGTGAAGCGCACCGTGGCCGGGTCCGTGTCCGGATATTTCTCCGCCAGTGCGATCGCGATCTCGCGCGTGTCGAGCCATTTCATCGCTTCAGCTCCGAGGCGTGGTTGATGGTGTAGCGCGGGATCTCGATCGTCACCGCGTCGCCCTTGAGCCGCGCCTGGCAGGAAAGCCGCGACGTGAGCTCGAGTCCCCACGCCTTGTCGAGCAGGTCGTCTTCCTTGTCGGTCGGCGGGTCGAGGCTTGCGTGGCCCGCGCGCACGATCACGTGGCAGGTGGTGCAGGCGCAGCTCTTCTCGCAGGCGTGCTCGATCTCGATGTGGTTGTCGAGCAGCGCGTCGCAGATTGACATGCCCTCGGGCACCTCGAGCGTGGCGCCTGCCGGGCAGAGGGTGTCGTGGGGCAGCACCTTGAGCGTGGTCACGGGGAGATTTCGTCCAGCCGCCGGCCCGACAGCGCGCCTGACACGGCGCGATCCATGCGGCGCCCGGCGAACGCCTCGCTCGCCCGGTTCATGGCCTCAACGGCGCCCTTCAACGCGCGATGGTCCCGCGTGCCGAGGTTGTCGCGCAGCTCCTGCATCGCCGCATCGAGCGCCGAACGCTCGGCCGCATCGAGCAGGTCCGCGTCGCGCGCCAACGCCGCTTCCACCGATGCGAGCAATGCCTGCGCATCCACGCGCTGCTCGGCGAGCGCGCGCGCGT
>DATLEL010000195.1:0-3073 GCA_035525255.1 Usitatibacter sp. | reverse complement strand
GTGCATGTCTCGGGCCACGTCGTCTATCGCGCCGTGGTCGATGCGGGCGATTTTCCCGCCGACCTCAAGTGGAATGCGCCATGCGTGTGGGCGGGGCCCGACTGCCACCTGGTCCACTATCCACTGCGCGGCGGCGAGCAGTACAACGTGGTGGTGACTTTCCACAGCCGAAAGCCCGAGGAGTGGGGCGTGACCGAGGGCAGCCGCGACGAGGTGATGTCGTACTTCGATGGCGTCGCCGCGCGCCCGCGCCAGCTGCTGGCACTCCCGAAGAGCTGGAAGCGCTGGGCGACGGCGGACCGCGAGCCCATCGACAACTGGAGCCATGGCCGCGTCACCCTGCTCGGCGATGCGGCGCACCCGATGCTGCAGTACCTGGCGCAGGGCGCCTGCATGGCGCTCGAGGACGCGGTCACGCTGGGAGAAGCGCTGCGCGCGAGCGGCGGCGATATCGCCGCCGCTTTCCAGCGCTACCAGCAGGCGCGCGTCGCGCGCACCGCCCGCGTGGTGCTGCTCACGCGCGAGATGGGCCGCATCTACCATGCGCGCGGCGTCGAGCGGCTGGTGCGAAACGACTTGTGGCGCGGGCGCAGCGTGCAGCGGTCCTATGATGCGCTGGAGTGGTTGTATGGCTGGAAAATGGAGAATTGCCTGTGACCCCCTCCCCGGCCCTCCCCCAAGGGGGAGGGAGCACGCGCGAAGAGTTCTACGCCCGGATCGATCCGCACCACATGGCGCCGCTGTGGACGCGCCTCAAGGCGCTCGTCCCGCGCGAGCCCACGCCGGTCGCGGTCCCGCATCGCTGGCGCTACGGTGACCTGCGCCCCTACGTGCTCGAGAGCGCGGAGCACATCAGCGCGCGCGAAGCCGAGCGCCGCGTGCTGATCCTCGAGAATCCCGCGTTGCGCGGCACGTCGCAGGTGACGGGCACGCTCTACGCCGGGCTGCAGCTCATCATGCCGGGCGAGACGGCGCCGCCGCACCGGCACACGCAGTCGGCGCTGCGCTTCATCATGGAAGGTGGCGGCGCCTACACCACCGTGGACGAGCGCGAGGTGCCGATGCTGCCCGGCGACCTCGTCATCACCCCGCCGTGGCGCTGGCACCTTCATGGCAACCGCAGCGACGCGCCGATGGTGTGGCTCGACGGGCTCGACATCCCGCTCGCCATGTACTTCGGCGGCACGTTCCGCGAGGACGAGCATGAGCGCGCCACCGCGGCGCCCCATGCGAGCCCGCTGCCACCGGTGCATTTTCCCTACTCCGAGGCGCGCGCAACGTTGCGCGAAATGGCGCGCGGCAGTCCGGATGCGCACTTGGGATTCGTGCACCGCTACCTCGACCCCGCCACCGGCGGCTGGGCCATGCCCACGATGGCGACGTCGATCCGCATGCTGCCAAGGGGTTTCACTACGCGGCCCTACCGGGCGAGCGACAGCGCCGTGATGGTGGCGGTCGAAGGCCACGGGCGGGTGCGAGTAGGGGCCGCGGAATTCGAGATTTCGCCGCGCGATATCTTCGTGGTTCCCGGGTGGCTCACCCATACCCTCGAAGCCACCGAGGACCTGGTGCTGTTCGGGTACTCGGATCGCGCGGCGCAGGAGAAGCTGGGTTTCTTCCGCGACGAGCGCCTGTGACACAATAGGCCAGCCCCCGTGCGCCCCCGATAACTACAATCCGATGAACGTCACCGCCCGGCATTTCGCGAACGCGGTCGTCCTGCACGCCGCCGGGCGGCTCGACCAGGACACCTGCGACCCGTTCCGCGGCGAGCTCGCGAAGCACGTCGAGCTGTCCGCGCGCGACAGCGGCGCGATCGTCCTCGACCTCTCGGGCCTCGAATACGTCTCCAGCGCGGGCTTGCGCTGCTTCATGCTCGCCTCCCGCCAGGCGAAGGCGCAGGGCGGGCGCATCTACGTGGCCGCGCTGCAGCCGATGGTCGGCGAGATCTTCGAGATCAGCCACTTCAACCTGGTGTTCCGCGTGTTTCCCACGGTGCGCGAAGCGTTGGGCGCTGTCTCGGCGGAAGCCGCGGCGGCGTTCGACAAGGCCTAGCGGCGTGCGCGTGCGTTTCTGGGGGACGCGCGGCTCGATCCCCGTGGCGCTCACCAGCGCCGACGTGCGCGACAAGCTGGCGCAAGCGCTGCTGCAGGCGTCGGGCCGCACGTTCGCGAGCTACGAAGAGGCGCACGCATTCGCGAGCTCCGAGCTCGATTTCTCCCTCACCCATACCTTCGGCGGCCACACGCCGTGCGTCGAGCTCGAGATCCCCGGCGAGGAATATTTCGTCTGCGACATGGGCAGCGGCGCGCGTCCCTTCGGCCAGCACGTGCTCGCGCGCCAGGCGCGCCGCCCCGCGACGGTGAACGTGTTCATGTCCCACGTGCATTGGGACCACATCATGGGGTTCCCCTTCTTCGGCCCGGCCTACGTCCCCGGCACGAAGATCCGCATCCACGGCTGCCACGACGTGCTCGAGCACGCGTTCCGCCTGCAGCAGTCGCCGCCCTGCTTCCCGGTGACCTTCGACCAGCTGGGAGCGCAGGTCGAGTTCGTGCAGCTCCAGCCCGACAAGCCGCACACGGTAGCGGGGCTCACCGTGACGCCGCACCTGCAACTGCACGGCGGCGATTCCTTCGGCTACCGCTTCCAGCACGGCGGCAAGTCGGTGGTGTATTCCACCGACTCGGAGCACAAGCTGGAGAACCGCACCGAGGCCGAGGCGTTCGCGGGATTCTTCCGTGGCGCCGACGTGGTGGTGTTCGACGCCATGTACGCGCTCGCCGAGGCCATCAGCGTGAAGGCCGACTGGGGGCACTCGAGCAACATCGTGGGGGTCGAGCTCTGCCAGATGGCGCGCGCCAAGCACCTGGTGCTGTTCCACCATGAGCCGGCGAACAACGATGCCACGCTCGAGGGCCTGCTGAAGGAGGCGCGCCGCTTCGAGGAGCTCACCCGCGGCGACCATGCGCTCAAGGTCTCGGCGGCGTACGACGGCCTGGAGATAGACGCCTGAACACGCTGGGCGGCCTCAGGGTCCTCGCCCTGGCGCTGCTCGCCGTGCTGTCGCTCT
>DATLEL010000189.1:0-3115 GCA_035525255.1 Usitatibacter sp. | reverse complement strand
AGCGAGGAAACGGTGGTCGGCATGGGGCGGAGGTTACCGTAAACTAGCGGGGCGACGAACCTCGAAAGGAAGTCACATGGCCCTCTGGGACAAGTTGATGGGCGAGCTGGTCGACATCGTCGAGTGGCTCGACGATTCGAGCGACACGCTGGCGTACCGCTTCGAGCGCTACCAGAACGAGATCAAGTACGGCGCCAAGCTGGTGGTGCGCGAGGGACAGATGGCGGCGTTCATCAACGAGGGGCAGCTGGCCGACGTCTTCAGGCCCGGCACCCACACGCTCACGACGCAGAACCTGCCGATCCTCGCCACGCTGCGCGGCTGGAAGTACGGCTTCAACAGCCCGTTCAAGGCCGAGGTGTATTTCGTCTCGACGCGCAAGTTCACCGACCTGAAGTGGGGCACGCCGGGGCCCGCGATGATGCGCGACAAGGACTTCGGCATGATCCGCGCGACCGCGTTCGGCATCTACGCCATCCGGGTGAAGGACGCGGGCGTCTTCGTGAAGGACCTGGTCGGCACCGACAATCGCTTCACCACCGCCGAGATCCAGGAGAACCTGCGCGGCAAGATCGGCTTGCGCATCAAGGAGCTGATGCCCGAGCTCGGCATCCCGGTGATCGAGATGGAGGCCAAGGTGTTCGAGATGGGCACTCGCCTGCGGGAGCGCCTGCAACCCGACTTCGAGGCGATGGGCCTCGAGCTGGTGGAGGTGCAGGTGCAGGACGTGGGCCTGCCCGAGGAAGTGGAGAAGGCGATCGACAAGCGCGGCGCCATCGCCGCCGTGGGCAACCTGCAGTCGTACACGCAGTACGAGACCGCCTCGGCGATCCGCGACGCGGCGAATAACCCCGGCGGTGCGGCGGGCGCGGGCGTGGGGCTCGGCGCAGGCATCGCGATGGGCGCACAGATGATGAACAACATGGGCGCCGCGGCGGCCGGGGCACAGGGCTCGCCGCCACCGATTCCCGGCGCGGGCGGCTTCCATGTCGCGGTGGGACAGAACCAGGCGGGCCCCTTCGACATGGGCACGCTGCAGCGCCAGGCCGCCACCGGCGAGCTGAACCGCAACAGCCTCGTGTGGAAAGCGGGCATGGCGCAGTGGGTGAAGGCGGGCGAGCTGCCCGAGCTGGCGCCGCTCTTCGCGAACACGCCGCCACCGATCCCGCAGTGAGCGAAAAACTGGTGTCAGACACCAGCCTGGTGTCTGACACCAGTTTTATCCGCACCTTTCCCTGCGCCTCCTGCGGGGCGAAGCTCGCTTACGCCCCCGGCACGCGCCACCTCAAGTGCGAGTTCTGCGGCGCCGAGAATTCGATCGCCGAGAACGACGTGCGCATCGAGGAGCTCGACTTCGACGCCTACCTCACGGCGCTCGAGGGCAAGGGCGAGACCTTCGAAGCCGAGACGGCGAAATGCGAGAAGTGCGGCGCCGAGCAGCAGCTCCCCGCGAACCACTTCGCGGCGGTGTGCAGCTTCTGCTCCACACCCATCGTGACCAGGACCTACGCGCGCCGACTGGTGAAGCCGAAGGCCATGGTGCCGTTCCAGGTGGATCGCCGCCGCGCGCAGGATGAATTCCGCCGCTGGGTGAAGGGCCTGTGGCTGGCGCCCGGCGAGCTCAAGCGCTACGCGCAAAGCGACGCCGCCATGACCGGCAGCTACCTGCCGTTCTGGACTTACGACTGCGCCACCGGGAGCGACTACGAGGGCGAGCGGGGCGAGGATTACTACACCAACGAGAGCTACACCACGCGCAATTCCGCCGGCGAGACGGTGACGCAGGTGCGCCGCGTGAAGCACACCAACTGGTTTGCGGCGAGCGGCCACGTCGAGCATTTCCACGACGACGTGCTGGTGATGGCGTCGCAGTCGCTGCCGCCCTCGCTGCGCGGCGCGGCGAGCGACTGGAAGCTGGAGGGCCTGGTGCCGTACCAGGCTGAATTCGTGAGCGGCTACCTCGCCGAGGCGTACCAGGTGGGGCTGCGGGAAGGATTCCCGATGGCGAAGGACCAGATCGACGCCACCATCTACAACCTGGTGCGCGCGGACATCGGCGGCGACCAGCAGCGCGTGGCGCGCGTCTCCACGCGGTACAACGACGTGAAGTTCAAGCATGTGCTGCTGCCGGTGTGGATCTCGGCCTACCGCTTCCGCAACAAGACGTATCGTTTCCTCGTGAACGGCCAGACCGGCGAAGTGGCCGGCGAGAGCCCGGTGTCGTGGCAGAAGGTGACGTGGCTGGTGGTCGCCGCGATCATCTGCTTCATCCTGATCCTCGTTTTCGGCGCCAACACCCGCTGACCATGGCCGCCCCGCGGTACAGCGCGTCGGTACCGCAGACCAACCTCACGTATGCCGCGCCGTCGCGCCAGGTAGCTCGCGAGCGCGCTCCGCTGGCGATGAAGCGCGTCGTGATCGTGGGCGGCGGCTCCGCCGGGTGGATGGCGGCGATGCTGCTCGCCGACGCGCTCATCCCGGGCGGCGTGGAGATCACCGTCCTCGAATCGCCGACCGTCGGCATCATCGGCGTGGGCGAGGGCTCCACGCCGTGGCTGCGCGGCTTCTTCGAGGGGCTGGGCATCGAGGAGGCGGAGTGGATGCCGGCGTGCAACGCCACCTACAAATGCGGCATCACGTTCGACGGCTGGTGCACCAAGCCCGGCTTCTCGAGCTATTTCCATCCGTTCGCCTCGATGCTCGACAATTTCACCGTGGGCGCCTTCGTGCAGCACGCCCACGCGCGCCTCAACGGCGCGGACGTCGATGCGCATCCGGACCGTTTCTTCATCGCGACGCGCCTCGCGCGCGCGCACCGGGCGCCGAAGCCCGCCCGCAACTTCCCCTTCGACCTCTGGTACGGCTACCACTTCGACGCCGTGCTGCTGGGGCAATTCCTGCATCGCAAGGCGCTCGAGCGCGGCGTGCGCTATCGCAGCTGCCACGTGAAGGACGTAGTGGTCGACGCGAAAGGTGATATCGCGTCGGTCACGATCGACGACGGCAGCCGGGTCGCGGCGGACTTCTTCGTCGACTGCACCGGCTTCGCGGGGATGCTGATCCAGAAGGCGCTGGCGACCCCGTTCCTGCCGTTCGCCGCGAATCTCTTCAACGA
>DATLEL010000133.1:0-5795 GCA_035525255.1 Usitatibacter sp. | reverse complement strand
GGCACCCTGGTCCGCCTCGACGCGCAGCGCGGCCAGGACGTGAAGGATGGAGCGCCGCTCTTCGCGCTCGAAGCCGGAAGCGAGGATGCCGCGCGCCGCGAGGCCGAGGAGCGCGCGCGCCGCGCCCAGGCGCAGGTCGAGGACCTGAAGAAAGGCAAGCGCCCGAGTGAGATCGGCTCCGTGAGGGCAGTCCTCACGCAGGCGGAAGTCGCCGCGCGGCTATCGGAGCGCGAGCTCGCCCGGCAGAACGACCTGGTGGCCAAGGGTTTCGTGAGCCAGCAGCGCGCCGACGAGGCGCGCTCCGCGCGGGATCGCGACCGCGCGCGGGTGGCGGAGCTGCAGAACGACGTGACCACGGTCGCCGCCGGAGCGCGGCCGGACGAGATTCGCGCAGCAGAAGCCGAAGCCGCTGCCGCACGCCAGGCGCTGGCGCAGGCGGACTGGCGCCTGCGGCAGAAATCGGTCGCCGCCACGGTCACCGGCACCGTGAGCGACACCCTGTTCGTGCGCGGCGAATGGGTGCCCGCGGGCGCTCCGGTGGTATCGCTCCTGCCCCCGGGCAACGTGAAAGTGCGCTTCTTCGTTCCCGAGAGCAGGCTCGGCGCGGTGAAGGTGGGGCAGAAGGTGGAGCTCTCGTGCGACGGCTGCGGACAACCGCTCGAAGCCGCCATCTCGTTCATCGCGCCCCAGGCCGAGTTCACGCCTCCGGTGATCTACTCCAAGGACAACCGCAACAAGCTGGTCTTCCTGGTGGAAGCGCGCCCGAACGAGAAGGATGCGGTGCGGCTGCATCCGGGGCAGCCGGTGGACGTGAGACTGAAATGAGGACGGGCGAGAACAGCAGCGACCTCGCAATCGATGTCGTTGGGCTGACGAAGCGCTTCGGCAGCAAGACCGTCGTCGACGATTTTTCCATGCAGGTGCCGAAAGGCGCGATCTACGGATTCCTCGGGCCGAACGGCAGCGGCAAGACCACCACCATCCGCATGATCTGCGGGCTGCTGACGCCCGACGCGGGGCGCGGCGTGGTGCTGGGCCACGACATCGCCACCGAGGCGGAGCTCATCAAGCGGCAGGTTGGGTACATGACGCAGAAGTTCAGCCTCTACGAGGACCTGTCGATCGAGGAGAACCTCGACTTCGTCGCGCGCATGTACGCGGTGGCCGACCGCAAGCGGCGCGTGCGCGAGGCGCTCGAGCAGCTCGGCCTCACCTCGAGGAAGTCGCAGCTCGCCGGGACGCTCTCGGGCGGATGGAAGCAGCGCCTGGCACTCGCCGCCTGCCTCATCCACGAGCCGCGGCTGCTGCTGCTGGACGAGCCCACCGCCGGCGTGGATCCCGGCGCGCGCCGCGACTTCTGGGACCACATCCACCAGCTCGCCCACGACGGCATCACGGTGCTGGTGAGCACCCATTACATGGACGAGGCCGAGCGCTGTCATGCTCTCGCGTACATCGCCTATGGCAAGCTCCTGGCCCACGGCACCATCCGCGAAGTGATCGACCAGGCGAACCTCGCGACCTGGGCGATCGAGGGCGAGAGCCTCATGGACATCGCGAGCGAGCTGCGCGCGCAGCCGGCCGTGGAGATGGTGGCGCCCTTCGGCAACGCGTTGCACGTAAGCGGCACCGACCGCGCGGCGCTGGAGCATGCGTTGCAGCCGCTGGCCCGGCGCGAAGGCGTGGTGACCCGCGAGGTCGAGCCCAGCCTCGAGGACGTATTCATCCACTTGATGCGCGGCCTGGGCGAAGCCGCGCGGCCCGAAGCCGCGAAGGCCTGACGCCATGTTCGCCCTGCATCGCTTCCTTGCCGTGCTCATGAAGGAGTTCGTGCAGATGCGCCGCGACCGCCTCACCTTCGCCATGATGATCGGCGTCCCGGTGATGCAGCTGGTGCTCTTCGGCTACGCCATCAACATGGATCCCAAGGGACTGCCGACCGCTGTGGTGACCGCGGAGTCCAGCGTGTTCTCGCGCTCGCTCACGCGCGCGCTGGAGAACACCGGTTATTTCCGCGTCGTCGCGACTCCCGCCAGCGTGCGCGAGGGCGAGCGGCTGATCGCGCTCGGCAAGGTGCAGTTCGTGATGCAGGTGCCCGAAGACTTCGCGCGCCGCATCCAGCGCGGCGAGCCCGCGGTGGTGCTGGTCGAGGCCGACGCGACCGATCCCGCTGCCACCAGCAACGCGCTCGCGGCCCTGCAGCAGCTCGCGGCGACCGGCTTGCAGCATGACCTCACCGGGCCCCTCGCACGTGCCGGTACTGCCGCGCAGCCCCTGGAGATCCGCGTGCATCGCCGCTACAACCCCGAGGGGATCACGCAGTACAACATCGTGCCCGGCCTGATGGGCGTGGTGCTCACCATGACGCTGGTGATGATGACTTCCATCGCGATGACCCGCGAGCGCGAGCGCGGCACGATGGAGAACCTGCTCGCGACGCCGGTGCGGCCGCTGGAAGTGATGCTGGGCAAGATCGTGCCCTACATCCTCGTGGGCTACGTGCAGGTCGTGGTGATCCTGGTGGCCGCGGCCTTCCTCTTCCGCGTGCCCATGGTCGGAAGCCTGGTGCTGCTGTCGCTGGTGCTGGTGCTCTTCATCGCCACCAACCTTGCCATCGGCTTCACCTTTTCCACCATCGCCAAGAGCCAGATGCAGGCGATGCAGATGACCATGTTCTTCTTCCTGCCCTCGATGCTGCTGTCGGGCTTCATGTTCCCGTTCCGCGGCATGCCCGGCTGGGCGCAGGTGCTGGGCGAAGCTCTGCCGCTCACGCACTTCCTGCGCATCGTGCGGGGCATCCTCCTCAAGGGAAGCGGCATCGCCGACGTGGCGCCCCATCTCTGGCCCCTGGCGGTGATCCTGCTGCTGGTGTCGGCGGCGGCGCTCAAGCGCTACCAGCGGACGCTGGATTGAGGGGGCCCTTTGCTACAATTCGCCCTTCCTCTGGAGCCGTCGTCCCTCCCATGAACATCGAGCAAGCGCGCTTCAACATGATCGAGCAGCAGATCCGCACCTGGGAGGTGCTGGATCCCTCGGTGCTCGAGCTGCTGTTCGAGGTGAAGCGCGAGGACTTCGTGCCCGCCGAGCACCGCGGCCTCGCCTTCGCCGACCTGGAGATCCCGCTCGGGCACGGCGAGGCGATGATGCAGCCGAAGATCGAAGCCCGCATCGTGCAGGAGCTGGCGGTCCAGCCCCACGAGAACGTCTACGAGGTCGGCACCGGTTCGGGATACCTCACCGCGCTCCTCGCCCACCGCGCCCGCCACGTGACGAGCGCCGAGATCCATGGTGACCTGTCGGCCCGTGCGGAGCAGGTCTTGCGCGGCCGCGGCATCGCCAACGTGACGCTGCTGCAGGGCGACAGCGCCACGGCGCCGCTCGCCGAATCCGCCTTCGACGTGATCGTCATCACGGGTTCCCTGCCGATCCTGCCGCAGGCGTTCCTCGATCGCCTCAGCGTCGGCGGCCGGCTCTTCGCCGTGCTGGGCGACGCGCCGGTGATGAAAGCGGTGCTGGTGCGCCAGCCGGTCCAGGGTTCCTTCCAGCACGTGGAGCTCTTCGAAACCATGTTGAAGCCCCTCGTCAACGCGCCGCAGCCGCCGCGCTTCCGCTTCTGAGCCGAATCCGAACGTCCACCGCGCCGCGTCCTACGTCCTCGCACGCCCAATTCCAAGGCCCTGCCGAATGAAAGCCACCCGCCTCGCCCTCGCCCTCGCCATGACCTGCGCCGCGGTCCCCACGTGGAGCGTCGACCTCCTCACGCTGTACCGCGATGCGGTCGCGAGCGACCCGGTGTACCAGTCGGCGCGCGCGCAGTACGCGGCCAACATGGAGCGGCTGCCGCAGGCGCGGGCGGGCTACCTGCCGGTGGTGGCGGGCAGCGCCTCGATCTTCCGCAACTGGGTGAGCCGCGACGCGACGCCGGACCTGAACTACACCACCAAGAGCTACGCCGTCACGCTCGCGCAGCCGATCTTCCGCCTGCAGAACTGGATCGCGATCGACCAGGCCAAGCAGCAGATCCTGCAGGCCGAGGCGATCCTCGCCAACGCGTCCCAGGAGCTGGCGCTGCGCGTGGCGCAGGCGTACTTCGACGTGCTGCTCGCCCAGGACAACGTGGCGCTCTCCGGCACCCAGAAGGCCGCCATCGACCAGCAGCTCGCCCAGGCGAAGCGCAACTTCGAGGTGGGCACCGCGACCATCGTCGACACGCTCGAGGCGCAGGCGCGCTACGACCAGTCCGTCGCCAAGGAGATCGCCGACAGGAATGACCTCGAAGTGAAGCGCCGCGCGCTGCAGCAGCTGCTGGGCAAGCTGCCCGACGCGCTGTCGCCGCTGCGCGAGCCGCTGCTGCTCGCCGAGCCGCAGCCGAACGACATCGAGAAGTGGGTCGCGGCGGCGGGCGACTCGAGCTTCCAGGTCGCGGTCTCGCGCGCCAACTACGAGATCGCCCGGCAGGAGGTCGCGCGGCAGCGCGCCGGCCACCTGCCGACGCTGGACTTGACGGGCAGCCTCGCCCGTTCCGACACGCCGACCAACATCGTGCCCGGCCTGCAGGGCCCGGTGATCAACAGCAGCTCCATCGGCCTCACGCTGTCGGTGCCGATCTTCAACGGCGGGCTCACCCAATCCCGTGTGCGCGAGGCGCTGGCCTTGCGCGAGCGCGCGGAGCAGGACCTGGAGAACACGCAGCGTGGCGTGGCCCAGCAGGTGCGCGCGAGCTACCTCAACGTGACCAGCGGCATCGCGCAGGTGCAGGCGCTGCAGCAGGCGCTGGTGTCCACCCAGAGCCAGCTCGATTCCACCATCCTCGGGCGCGACGTCGGCGTGCGCACCAGCGTCGACGTGCTGAACGCGCAGCAGCAGGTGTTCCAGACGCGCCGCGACCTGCAGCAGGCGCGCTACAACTACCTCATCAACACGCTGCGGTTGAAGCAGGCCGCCGGGCAGCTGGACGAGCCCGACGTGCAGGAAGTGAACCGCGCCCTCGGGGGCTAGCTCCGCGGCGCGCGAGCGACCTGCGCCAGCCAGGCAGTGAAGCGTCCCACCGCACCGCGGTGGGAGGACACGAAAGACAGCGCCCCCCTTCCCATCGCATCGCGCCGCGCGCGATCGCTGCTTACCGCGTCGGCTTCGCGAAGCGCCCCCGCCGCGTCCGCCACGCGCACCGCGGCACCGGCAGCCAGCGCGCCGTCGGCGGCTTCGCTGAAATTCCAGGTATGCGGGCCCAGGATCACCGGCGTGCCCACGGCGCACGGCTCGATCAGGTTCTGGCTGCCGAACTCCAGCAGGCTGCCTCCCATGATCGCGACGTCCGCGCTGGCGTAGTACGCGAGCATCTCGCCCATGGAGTCGCCGATCACCACGCGGGTGGCGCGGTCGATGGCGCCGGATTCGCTCCGCCGCTGCGTGGCAAGCCCGCTACGGCGCGCGAGCTCCACCACCGAATCGAAGCGCTGCGGATGCCGCGGGACGATCACCAGCAGCACGTCCGCGGCGTAATTGCCGCCGGCGAATGCGTCGAGGAGCAGGGCCTCCTCGCCTTCGCGCGTGCTGCCCGCGACCCAGGTGCGCCGTGCCTCGCCGAAGCGCGCGCGCAATGCCTTGCCCGTGTCGATCGCCGCCGCGGGGACTTCCATGTCGAACTTGACGTTGCCGGTGACCGTGACCTGCTTCGCGCCGAGCGAGGCGAAGCGTTGCGCATCGGCTTCCGCCTGCGCGGCGACGCCCGAGAGGTTGCCGAACGCCCAGCGGGCGAGCGCGGGCCAGCGGGCGTAGCGCCGCCGCGAGCGATC
>DATLEL010000114.1:0-4735 GCA_035525255.1 Usitatibacter sp. | reverse complement strand
CCCGGGGACGTCGCGTTTTCCGCAGCATCCGCATATCGTCGTCCCCCAGCCGGCGCACGTAGAGCTCCTGCACCAGCACGATCGCGACGACCGCGAGGGGGATGGCGAACAGCACGCCCAGCAGCCCGAAGACCATGCCGAACGCGACGATGCTGAGGAGTCCCAGCGCGGGCGGCAGCGACACCGCCCACTTCTGCGCGAGCGGCAGCACCAGGTGGCCCTCCACGAACTGCACCGTGATGTAGACCAGCGCCGCGTAGAGCGCGACCTGCGGCCCCTGTGCGAAGGCGATGAGGATGCCCGGGATCGCCGCCGCGAACGGGCCGATCACCGGCACGAAGTCGAGGATGCCGGAGAGGATGCCGAGGGGAATCGCCAGCGGCACGCCCACCAGCCACAGGCCGATGGCGGTGACCACACCCACCATCAGCATCGCGCCCAGCTGCCCCACGAGCCACTTGCGCAGCGCGATGCCCGAGGCATCCAGCGCTTCGGCCACGCGCGGGCGGTGCGCGGGCGGCAGCAACAGCAGGAACCCGTTACGGTACGACTCCGGGTTCACCGCGAGATACATCGAGAGGAACAGCACCAGCACGAAATCGGTGATGCCGCCGAACACCGTGATGGTGCCCTTGGCCACCTTGGAGACCGTGTCGGAGTCGGTGGAGCCCTGCATGTTTTCCATCAGCAGGGCGCCGGCCGGGTTCCCTTCGACGTACGCCTTCACCTTGGCCCAGGCGTCGGTCACCGCATCCCACAGCGCGGCGGTCTGGGTGTGCACCTGCTTGCCGAAGAGATAGCTCCCGCCCACCAGCAGCAGGATGAGCAGCGCGAACACGATGGCCACCGCGAACGTGGACGGCACGCGCAAGCGCGTCACCAGCGGGCGGCTGGCGGCGTGGATCGCGGTCGCCACGACCACGCCCGCGAAGAGCAGCATCAGCACCGACGCGATCTTCCACAGGAAGAGCGTCAGCAGCACCAGCGCGATGACGATCACGACCTGGCGAGTGAAGTTGGGATTCATGGCGTGAGGTTACTTGATCGCGACGGCTTTCACGAACTCGCGGCTTGCCCGGCCGAGCTGGTCGCCCGCCGTGAGCAGCCCGCCGCCGATCAGCAGCATCACTTCGTTGCCGTAGTCCGCGACCATCTCCGCCACGCGCTCGACGCTCATTCCGCCGGCGGGCACCGGCAACGTCGCGCGCACGTCGTTCCACGGCTCGCGCGCGGCGCGCGCGATGGCGAGGCAGGTATCGCGGTCGTAGCTGAAGCGCCCGCCGTGATTCGGGAAGATGGTGGCGTCGGCGCCGAACAGGCGGAAGAGCTTGCCCAGCAACACCGCGGGCGCGATGCGGTTGGCGCCGGCGAACGCGGGATGCGCGAGGACCGGCAGGTCGAGCTCCGCCTGCAGCTCGACGAACGCGGGGAGCCCCACCAGCATCGGTGCGACGAGCGCCAGCCGCACGCCCTGTTCCTTCGCGATGCGCGTCTGTGCCGCGAGCGCGAGCGGCCCGCCCGAGAACGTGGGCGCATAGATCGTGCGGCCGCCGCTTTCGCGATTGGCATCGGTCACGGCGCGCTGGACCGCGGGCACGCGCTCGGCGAACGATCCATAGGATTGGTTGGCGATGCCGTGGTCGTCCTTGATCACGTCGATGCCCGCCAGCGCGAACGTGCGCGCGAGCGCGGCGAGATGCGCCACGGGAGCGCCCTGCGGCTTGAGCGCCGTGCAGGTGAGCGGACGGCCCTGCGCGCCGGTGAGTGTGCGCAATCCGTCGATGCCGAAACGGGGCCCGGCAAAGGACTTCTCGTAGCCGGCCGGAAAAGCCACGTCCACCAGCTCCACCTCCGGCTGCAGCGAGCAGTTGCCGAACAGCATGTTGGCGAGCTGCGACGCTTCGTGACCGGTGGTGGCGGGCGCGATACCAAGTACCACCTCGAAGTGCTCGCCCTGGGGACGGATCGATTCCACCGTGGCGACGATCTCCGCCAGCACGCGCGCGTCGCGAATGGCGGCGAGCGGCATCTCGACGCTCTGCTCCGCGGCGAGCGCCTCGGCGCGTGCGCGGCTCTCGGCCATGGGCGCGCGAATGCGATAAGTGGCGTGGATCCTCACAGCAGCGCGAGCGTAGCTTCGTAGAGGGGCTGGCCGCGCTCGGTGAACGCGTCCACCACGCTGAAGTGGTTGAGGCCCGGCAGCAGCAGGAGCGATTTCACCTGCGGCTTCCACGCGTCGGCGAGGAGCCGCGACTGCCGCTGGAATTCCGAGCTTTCGGCGGCGCCCGCGGCGATGACCAGCGGTGCCTTGACCGTGCGTTGCCGGCCGGCGAGATCGAGGCGGCGGACGCTGTCCTCGTCGAGGCGGAAGTCGGTATTGAAGGAGAAGAGACGCAGGGGGGCAAAGTCGAACACGCCGCTGATGGGCACCGCTCCCACGATGCGCGCGGGGTCGAAGGTGAGTGCCGCGCGCGGCGCGGCGAGGAGCGCCGCGGTGAGGTGGCCGCCCGCCGAATGGCCGCTCACCACCACGCGCTCCATGGTGATGCCGTGCGTGGGCCCGTTCGCGAACAGCCAGTTGGTGCCCGCGACCACGTCGTCCACGATCTCCTCGATCCGCACCTCCGGAGCGAGGCGGTAGTTGAGGAGCGCCACGTTCACGCCGGCGGCCACCCATGCGGACGCGAGCCACGAGAACATGCCCTTGTCGAGCGAGCGCCAATAGCCGCCATGGATGAAGAGGAGCGTGCCGCGGGCGCGGTCCGCGGGAAAGAGGTCGATGCGGTGGCGCACATCCGGGCCGTAGGAGAGGTCGAGCGCGCAGGGAAGCGTCGAGCGCACGAAGGCGGAGTCGGCTTCCCAGCGGGCGAAGTACGCCGGATGGTCCGGCACCAACCTGCGATTGTTGTACTCGCGCTCGACCCAGGCGGCATCCATGGCGCGAATGCTACACGTTACGGCATCGGCATCCGCCGTTACGGAAGATTGCGCCAGGGGCATTTCGGGCCCACGCGCTCGCGTTTCGTCGCAGTGTGGTGCCCATGTCCAACGTGCTTTTCGCGGGCCTCGTGGCATTCGGCAGCCAGTGGCCGATCATCGACCTGCCTTACCCGGACGTCGAGCCGATGGCAGGGGTCTACGCCTTGCCGCGCGCCAAATTGCAGGGAGAGGAGCGGGGCATCGCACGCTCCGGCAAGTCAGCGCATCGCGGCGGCGATGTCGCGGCCGAGGCGCTCGAGCGCGCGGCTGTGGGCCGCGGCGACGCCGGCGGGATCCCGGGAAGTGGCGGGCTCCTCCGCGAGCGTGCGGCCGGTGCGGGCGCCGCTCCCCTTGGCGGGGGTGACGGTCCACAGCGCATCCAGGGTGGCCCCGCGGTCGAGCGATGAATCGAAGCGCTGGATTTCCACCGCGACGCGGAAGTCCACGCTCGAAGGGGTCCCGGCTCGGCTTGCCATCACGCGCGGCGTGCCGAGCTCGCGCATGAGGGTCGCCGCCAGCACGCGCGGGATGGCGCTCTTCAGTGGCTCGGCCCAGCGATTGGTGTCGTCGATGTCCACGCTGTTGGGCCCGGTGCGCAACACCATCGCCGTGCGGTCCACGGCCTCGGGAACCGTCACGGGCCCGACGAACACGCTGATCGAAGAAGAAGGGTTGGACGCCGGCAGCGGTCCCTGCGGCTCGCCCAACGTGTAGAAATTCTCCTTCGGCGAGGAGCCGCAACCCGCCAGCGCCGCGAGCAGCGCCGCCGCCGCCCACTGCCGCATCGAACACCGCGTCATTTCTTCTCCTCGCTGCGGCGCTTGCCGCGGATGAGCGATTCCGGATGGCGCTCGAGGTAGTCCACCAGCTCGCGCAGCTGCTCGGCGGTACGCGTGACCTCGGTCAACGTGCCGCGCAAGTCGCCCTGCAGCGGCGAATCGCTGGAGAGCGCCTGGTCCACGGAGCGCAGCGTCTTCTTCGCCTCGTCGAGCGTCGAGCGCAACTCCGGCGCCACGTCCTTGCTGAGCTGCCCGATCAACGCGTCCGCGCGTTGCAGCGTCCCGGTGAGGCCCTGCAGCGTCTTGCGCAGGTCTTGGGCGATCGCATCGAACGGCACTTTCTCCAGTTTAGAGACGATGTTGGTGATCGATTCCTGCAGCTCCGCGAGCCCGGCGGAAATGGTGGGTATGCCCGGGGGCTGCTTCGCCGTGTCGAGCTTCGCCTTGGGAGCTTTCGGGAAGAAGTCGAGCGCGACGTACATCTGCCCGGTGAGCAGGTTGGCGGCGCGCAGCTGCGCACGGAACCCATGCTCCACGAAACGCTGCATGCGCTCCACCGGCGAGAGCCCCGACCAGCGCGACGTGGGATCCGGGTTGCGGTTGCGCGAGCGCAGCCGTTCCGGATAGAAGTCGATCAGCACCACGGTCCGGTAATTCACGCGCTCGCGGTCGAACTCGAGCTCGATGCTGCGCACCTCGCCCACGACGATGCCGCGGAAGTCCACGGCCGCACCGACCGCCAGCCCGCGCGCCGACTGCTCGAAGGTGAGGCTGAACTTCTCCACTACCGTCTCGCGCGGCTTCATCGCTTCGTTGCGGTTGTCCCACAGCGGGAATTCGGTGCGCTCCGCGGCCTGGCCGTTGGCCTGCACGCCCTCGCGCGTCTCGAAGGCGATGCCACCCAGCAGCAGCGTGATGAGCGACTGCGTCTGCACCTTGACGCCGGAGGCATCCAGCGAAAGGTCGATGCCGCTCGC
>DATLEL010000095.1:0-11408 GCA_035525255.1 Usitatibacter sp. | reverse complement strand
GCTGGCAACGAAGCAGGCGATGCTGCGCGACTGGGGCTCGTGGGACGTGGCGTTCAACGCCATGACCGGCACCATCTGCCGCGACCTGGTCGAGGTCGTGAACGGGCTGCAGACCCACGCGTGCGTGCCCCTGCAGGGGAGCGGCACGTTCGCCGTGGAAGCGGCGCTCGCGAACCTGGTGCCGCGCGACGGCAAGGTGCTGGTGCCCAACAACGGCGCGTACTGCCAGCGCATCGTGAAGATCCTCAAGTATCTCGGGCGCGCCCACACTGCGATCGACCTGCCCGAGGACCGCCATCCCACGCCGCAGATGATCGAGGAAGCGTTCGCCCGCGATCCCGCGATCACCCACGTGGCGCAGGTGCATTGCGAGACCGGCACCGGCATCCTCAATCCGCTGGCCGAGATCGCCGCGGTGTGCGAGAAGCACGGCAAGGGCCTGATCGTCGACGCCATGAGCTCGTTCGGTGCGTTGGAGATCGACGTGTCGAAGTCGCGCATCGACGCCGTGGTTGCCGCGTCCGGCAAGTGCATCGAGGGCCCGCCCGGCATGGGCTTCGTCATCGCCCGCCTCGCGGTGCTGGAGAAGTGCCAGGGCAACTCGCACTCGCTGGCGCTGGACCTGCATGACCAGTGGACCTACATGCAGAAGACCACCCAGTGGCGCTTCACCCCGCCGACCCACGTCGTGGCGGCTTTCCGCGCGGCGCTCGACCAGTTCGAGGCCGAGGGCGGCGTCGCGGCGCGCGGCACCCGCTACCGGCGCAATTGCGACACGCTGGTGGAAGGCATGTCGGCGCTGGGCCTGCGTCCCTTCCTGCCGCGCGCGGTGCAGGCGCCGATCATCGTGACCTTCCACGCGCCCGGCGATCCCGCCTACGCGTTCAAGCCGTTCTACGAGAAGGTGCGCTCGCGCGGCTACATCCTCTACCCCGGCAAGCTCACCAAGGTGGAGACGTTCCGCGTCGGATGCATCGGCGCCATCGATGCGAACGAGATGCGCAACGTGGTCTCCGCGGTGGCGGAGACGTTGAAGGAGATGGGGGTCAAGCAGATCGCGCCGGCGAAGGCCGCCGTCCCCGCCTGACGGCCCGCTAGAACGCTCCGAGCCGCCGGACCTTTTCGACGGTACGCGCGCGGGCTTCCAGCGGCTCGTCATGCCACCACACGATGAGGTGCGGCGGCACGGCGTCCACGAATCCGATGGCATCGCCGTCGCGGCGGCTCGCGACACTGCCGGTGTGCGCGAAGATGGCGCGCCGCGGGCCGAGCAGCTCCGCCGCACGCGCGATCAGCCAGCGGGACAGCGACCCGTGCTCCGCGATGGCGGCGCGGTCGCCGCGATCCATCAAGCGATAGACCGCGCTGTCGATGCAGAGCCCCCCGAGCAGGAAGACGCCCGGCTCGAAGGTCGTGTAATGGATGTAGCCGCCCACGTGCGCCCCATTGCGCGAGACCGCGACGAAGTGGCGCGGATAGTCGGGCGGAGCGGCGCGAAACGACTTGCGGAACAGGCGTTCGACGCGCGCATCCGCCGAAGGCAGCTCCATGGCGGTGAAGGGAAAGCTCACCGCGCGCCCTCGAGGATGCGATCGAGCTCCGCCGGCGACTGCCAGTGCTCCCCGCAGACGAACCGAGGCAACCGCCAGCGCGGCGAGGCGGCGGTGAGGTAATCCGGCTCGGTGGTGAACGCTGCCAGCGGCGCCGCTTGGGGATCACGCGCTGCGAGCCGCGGCAGATACGAATCCACCAGGAACTCGTTGTGCTCGCCGTACGGGTAAGCGAACAGCGGCGCTGCGTCGTTGGGGACGGCTTCGAGCAGGTGGCGCTGCGCGCGCAGGATCTCGTGGTCGGCGATCTCGTCCCGGTCGACGCTGCAGAACGTGCCCAGCGCCGCATCGGCGAAGGGCCGCGCGCCGAGCGTCCCGTGGTGGTGGTCCCAGCTGTGATTGCCGATGCCGGCGAGGCCGCTCGCGACCGCTTCGCGCCACCAATCGTCGTTCCACCAGCCGCGGCCGATCATGCAGGTGCGGTCGAGCTCGGTGCGCGCCTGCGGAGAGACGATCACGAAGCAGGTGATGTGCAGCGCGGGCTGCGCGCCCGGATGCTCGCGCTGGAAGTCCCGCAGCACGTTCACCATGCTGCGTTGCATCCCATGGGTGGGGTGCTCGATGTCGCGGTAGTCGAAGTCGGAGCCGTCGTCGCAGCAGATCGCCACGCGCGGGCGGCCGTCGCGGGCGTCGCCGCGCAGCAGCCGATCCACCACGTGGCGCAGCGGCTCGACCGCGAAGCCGGCGCGCGTGAGGGTGCGCAGGTCGCTCGCCAGCGCCACGTGGTCGTTGTTCGCGTAGTCGTTCCCGCCCACGTTCATGGCGTGATAGGTGAGCACCGGAACCTTCACGCCGACAACCGCGCGTCCGGCGCCTCCGCGAGCGGCAGCCGCACGGTGAATTCGCTGCCGCGGCCGAGGCCCTCGCTCTCGACGGAAACGCGGCCGCCGTGCATCTCGACGAAGCCGCGAACGAGGGCGAGCCCGATGCCGAGCCCGCCCTGGGCGCGGTCCATGCCGGCGCCGGCCTGGGAGAACATGCGGAACAACAACGGAATCTGCTCGCGCGTGATTCCGATCCCGGTGTCGCGCACGCGGATCACGACGTCGTTGCCGTCGCGCGCGGCGGCGAGCGTGATGTGGCCGCCGGGCGGCGTGTACTTGGCGGCGTTGTTGAGCAGGTTGAGCACGATCTGCGTGAGGCGCGTCGGATCGGCATCGACGACCAGCGCGTCGGCCGGCGCCTCGACCTTGAGCTGGTGGCGGCCCCGGTCGATGAGCGGGCGCGCGCCCTCGACCGCGCTCTCCAGCGCCGCGGCGACGTCGATCCTCTCGCGGCGCAGCTGCACCTTGCCTTGCGAGATGCGCGAGGCCTCCAGCAAATCGTCTACCAGGCGCGTGAGCTGGCCCACCTGGCGATCGATGATGTCGCGCGGCCCGTGCAGCGTCGAGTTCGCGGGCTCCTTCAGGCGGAAGATCTCCAGCGCGGTGCGAATCGGCGCGAGCGGGTTGCGCAGCTCGTGGGCAAGGGTGGCGAGGAATTCGTCCTTGCGGCGGTCGGCTTCGCTCAGCGTCTCGGCGATGGTCCGGTAACGCTCCTCGCTCTCCCGCACCGCCGACTCCGCCCGCGCGCTTTCCACCGCGAGCCAGGTGCGCTCCGCCAGCTGCTCGACCAGCGCCACGTCGTCGGCAGACCAGGTGCGTGGCGCGCGATCCTGCACGCCGAAGATACCCACCAGGCGGCCGTCCTTCACCACCGGCACGCCGATGAACGAGGCGATGCCGGCCCGGTCCAGCCGCGCGAGGGACTCGGGGGCACGCGTGCGCTCGTCCGCCCGTACGTCCGCGATGGCGACCGTCCTGCCCGCCTGGTAGTCCATGGTGAGCGCGGCGCTGAAGGAGCCGAGCTTGTGGCGGCCCGCGACCGAGTCGACGCCGTCGATGTAGTCGCGCGCGACCGAGGCGTGCGTGCCCTCGCTGTCCACCTCTACGTAGAGGCAGCGCGACGCGTGGAAATCGCGACCGACGCGGTCGACGATTTCGCCGATGACCTGGTTCGGATCCCGCAGGCCCCGCGTCGCATCATGGATTTCCACCAGCAGGCGCTGTGCGAGCGCCTTGCCGCGCAGCGCGCCTTCCGCGCGCCGTGCCCGCCGGTCCGCGCGGCGCAGGCCCTCGCCGAACAGGATGATGAAGAAGCACGACAGGAGGAAAAGCGCCGAGCCGAGCAAATCGGCCGTGCCGCGCAGGTCCAGGCGGCCGCGGGGCTCGATGAACAGGTAGTTGCAAGCGAGGTAGCCCAGTACGACCGTGAGCAGGGCAGGCCGCCAGCCGCCCACCCACGCGGCGAGGGCGACCGCCCCGTAGAGCGTCGCGAGCGGTTGCCGGGCCCCCAGCCACGGATCCACCGCCCAACGCAGCGACACCATCAGCACGGTGAAGAACAGCGCGGCGGCGTATCCGTAGCCGGGAAACCGCAGCCGATCGAGGAAATTCATCGCAACGAGGATACCGCAGCCTCACGCGGTGCGATTCATCGCCTCGCGGATGAAGGCGCTCTTGCCGTCGGTGTAGGCCTCGCGGTCGTTGGGATAGCGCGCGGCGAGGCGCTGCTTGAGCTTCCAGTAGTCGGCCGCGAGCTTCGCGTCGCGCCGCAGCGCATCGCGGAAGGCGAGGTGGCTTTTCCAGAAGGGACTGTCGAGGAGCACCGCATGCACGTGGAAGTGGCCCGGCTGCGCGTGGGTCTTCACGAAGTAGCGGCGCATCGGCATCGCGCGCTCGAACTCGGCCACGTAGCGGTAGCCGTCGGCCTGCAGCTCGGCGATGCGCCGCTCCACCATGGCCAGGTCGGCCACGCCCACCATCACGTCGATGATCGGCTTGGCGCCCAGGCCGGGAACCGCCGTGCTGCCGATGTGCTCGATCACGGCCGCGTCCTCGCCGAGGATTCCCAGCAGGCGCGAGCGCTCGAACTCGAAGATCGCCGGCCACAGCGGCGAATAGGCGGAAAGCTGGACCTGCGTGGGTTCGGTGGCGCTCACGGCGACTTCGCGCGGGTGAAGGCGGCGTTGACGGCCGCGGGGGCATCGGCGAGGCGCTCGATGGAAGGCGCGCCGCGCGAGTCCGCCGGCTGCCGGCCGGCCTCGTTGAACCAGATGGAGGCGATGCCGAAGCGCCGGGGCGCGAGCACGTCCTGCTCCAGGGAATCGCCCACCATCACGACGTGCGAGGCTTCGACGCCGGCGCGGTCGAGCACCGCGCGCCAGAAGTCGTCCTCGTCCTTGCGGGCGCCGATGTCGCTGTAGCAGAAGACGTCGGCCACCCAGTCGCGCAGGCCCACGCGCCCGAGCGCCATCTCGATCATGTTGCGCTTCGAGACCGACGCGTTGGTCGCGACGCCGATGCGGTAGCGCCGCGCGAGCGTGGCGAGCGCCTCGTGCGCGCCCTCGACGGCGCGGACCTCGGGCCAGAGCGCCATCGGCACGTCGAGCGGTCCGTCCTCTGACATGAGCGTGCCGCCCCAGTCGAAGAGCACCCAGCGCGCTTCGGCGGGAATCGATTCCGGTGCTTTCGGCAACGCGTCTCCAATCCGGTGAAATGACGGCATCATAGCGGGCGCCATGGAAGCCCATTTCGATTTGCCGCCGTCCGCATGGGTGCAGCGCTTCTGCGGATTCATCCGGCCCGGCGGCGCCGTGCTCGACCTCGCCTGCGGGTCCGGCCGCCACGCGCGCTGGCTCGCACGCCTCGGCTTCGAGGTCGACGCGGTGGACCGCGCCCCGGAGCTCTTCGAGTCGCCGCCCGCGGGCGTGCGCCTGCTCGGCGCCGACATCGAGGCGGGGCCGTGGCCCTACGCCGGGCGGCGCTTCGACGCGATCGTGGTCACCAATTACCTCCACCGCCCGCTCCTGCCGGTGCTGGTCGAGTCCCTCGAGCATGGCGGGCTGCTGGTCTACGAGACATTCGCGCTCGGCAACGAGCGTTTCGGCAAGCCGTCGAACCCGGACTATCTGCTCGCCCCGGGCGAGTTGCTGGAGGCGGTGCGCGGGCACCTGCGCGTGCTGGCCTACGAGGACCTGGTGGTGGAGGAGCCGCGCCCCGCCGCACTGCAACGCGTGTGCGCGCGCCGCGAGTAAAGCCCTCCGTAGGGTAAAATCGCGTTTTTCCCGCACCCGCTCCGCATGCTTTCCGGAAGTATCGTCGCCATCGTCACCCCGATGGCCGCCGACGGCGGCCTCGACCTCGCGCGCTTGAAGGCGCTCATCGACTGGCACGTCGCCGAGGGTACGGCCGGCATCGTGATCGTCGGCACCACCGGCGAATCGCCCACCGTGGACGTGGGCGAGCACGAGCGGCTGATCCAGGCCGCGGTGGAGTACGCCGCGAAGCGCATCCCGGTGATCGCGGGCACCGGCGGCAATTCCACCCGGGAAGCGGTGGCGCTGCACCAGTTCGCGCGCAAGGCGGGCGCGGATTACTCGCTCTCCGTGGTGCCGTACTACAACAAGCCGATGCAGGAGGGGCTCTACCTCCACTTCCGCGCCATCGCGGAATCGAGCGACCTGCCGGTCATCCTCTACAACGTCCCTTCGCGCACGGTCTGCGACTTGCAGAACGACACGGTGCTGCGGCTCTCCCAGGTGCCCAACATCGTCGGCATCAAGGAATCGACCTCCAATTTCGAGCGCGTCACCGACTTGATGGCGCGCATCCCCAAGGGCTTCCTGGTGTTCAGCGGCGACGATGCCGCGGCGCTGGGCTACATCCAGCTGGGCGCCCACGGGGTGATCTCGGTGACCGCCAACGTGGCCCCGCGGCTCATGTCCGAGATGTACAAGGCCGCGCGCGCCGGCGATGCGGTGCGCGCGATCGAGATCAACAACCGCCTGTTGCCGCTTCACAAGAGCCTGTTCGTCGAGACCAACCCGATTCCCGTGAAGTGGGCGCTGCAGCGCATGGGCCGCGTCGCGGAAGGCATCCGCCTGCCCCTCACCGCGCTGTCACCGGCGCACCACGAAACCATCGCCGCGGCGCTGAAGACCGCCGGCTGCATCCAATGACCAAGGACCGCTTCGACATGACGCTTCTGAGAATCGCGCTGGCCGCCGCCATCGCCGCCGCCCTCACCGGTTGCTCGGGCTGGGGAAACAAGTCCAACGAGTACAAGGGCGCGCAGGCGCGCGCTTCCAAGCCCCTGGAAGTGCCGCCCGAGCTTTCGTCGCCGACCATGGACGACCGCTACGCGATCCCGGACCCGCGCGACCAGACGACGTACTCCGCGTACAGCCAGCGCACCGGCAACCAGCCGGGCCAGGCGGCTCCGGGTACCAGCGCGGTGCTGCCGAAGATCGAGGGCGTGCGCTTCGAGCGCGCGGGCGACCAGCGCTGGCTCGTCGTCAAGGGCGAAGCCGACCGCGTCTGGCCGGTGGTGCGCGACTTCTGGGTCGAGGCGGGCTATCCGCTCTCGCGCGAGCAACCCGAGATCGGCATCATGGAGACCGAGTGGCACGAGGACCGCTCGAAGATCCCCGACGACATCATCCGCCGCACCATCGGGCGCGTGCTCGAGAACCTGTACTCGACTTCACGGCGCGACCGTTTCCGCACGCGCCTCGAGAAGGGCGCGGAGCCCGGCACCACCGAAGTGTTCGTGAGCAACCGCGCCATGGAGGAGGTCTACACCAACACCTCCCGCGACACCACCAAGTGGCAGCCCCTGCCGGCGGACCGCGAGCTCGAGGCGGAGATGCTGGTGCGCATGCAGGCGAAGATCGCCGGCAACGACGCGAAGGTTGCCGCCGCGACGGCGAGCGCCGCCGCCGCGCGCCCCGGGCCGACCCGCGCCACCCAGGCGCCGATCGCCGAGTCCCGCAACGCCGTGCTCGAGAATGCCGGCGCCGGCCCCCTGGTGGTGAACGACAGCTTCGACCGCGCCTGGCGCCGCGTGGGCCTGGCGCTCGACCGCGTCGGCTTCACGGTGGAGGACCGCGACCGCTCCAAGGGACTCTTCTTCGTGCGCTACATCGATCCCGAGGCCGACCTGAAGAGCGCCAAGGACAGCGGCGGCTTCCTCGACAAGCTCGCCTTCTGGAAGCCCGCGCCGAAACCCGCCGCGCCCCAGTTCCGCATCCACGTGAGCGACGCGGGCGCCAGCATGTCGCAGGTGCAGGTGCAGAACACCCAGGGCGCGCCGGAAAGCTCGTCCACCGGCAAGCGAATCCTCACGCTGCTTTACGACCAGCTCAAGTAGGGTCCAAAGTAGCGGCATGCGCTTCACTTCGCTGGGCAGCGGCAGCTCGGGGAACGCTCTCGTGGTCGAGAGCGGCACCACGCGGGTCATGATGGATTGCGGTTTCGCGGTGAGCGAGACCAAGATGCGCCTCGAGCGCTCGGGGCTTTCGCCGCGCGACATCACCGCGGTCGTGGTCACCCACGAGCATGACGACCACATGGGCGGCGTCGCCCGCTTCGCGAAGCGCTACGCGATCCCCGTCTACCTCACCCGCGGCACGGCGCAGTGGCTGCCGGCGGACTTCCCCGCGGTGCTGGTCAACCACATCGATTCCCATACGCCGTTCGCCATCGGCGGGCTGCAGGTGGACCCGTTCCCGGTCCCCCACGACGCGCGCGAGCCGGTGCAGTACGCCTTCTCCGACGGCAGCGCCCGGCTGGGCGTGGCGACGGACCTCGGTTGCATCACCCAGCACGTGGTGGAGAAGCTCTCCGGCTGTACCGCGCTGGTGGTGGAGACGAACCACGACCTCGACATGCTGATGGGCGGGCCCTATCCGGTGTCCCTCAAGCACCGGGTGGCGGGGCGCTTCGGCCACCTGGACAATTCCGGCGCGCGCTGTCTCGTGGAAGCGGTGGAGCGCGCGGGGCTGAAGCATCTCATCGCGGCACACCTCTCGAAGCAGAACAACACCCGCGAGCTGGCCGTGGCCGCGTTGTCGGACGGCGCCGGGTGCGAGCGCGACTGGATCGGCGTCGCCTCCCAGGAGGACGGGTTCGGCTGGCGCGACGCCTGAAAATGGCGCCCCAATGAAAAAAGCCGGCTCGCGCCGGCTTTTTCTTTTTCCGCGAGGCCGGTTACTTCTTGGTCTCGGTGGTAGTGGTGGTGACGGCGGGGGCAGCCGGGGCGGCGCTGCTGGGAGCCGTGGTGGTGGTCGTGGTCGACGAGGCGGCGCCAGTGGCGGGCGCGGCGGCCGGCGCTTCGGCGGGCTTCGGCGCCTCGACCTTCACTTCGGTCTTGTTGACGGTGGGAGCGGGCTTGTCGCAGGCGGTTGCGCCGACCGCGAGCAGGGCTGCGATGAGATAGGTCGTTTTCATTTTCGAATCCTTTGGAGTTTGTTGCCGGGAGTGGCCGGGTCGGGCCAGCGCGCGATTGTAGCGGAAATCGACCCGGCGTTCAGAGGCCGAGGCGCGTCGCCGACACGGCGGGCTCGGACAGTTCCCAGATTTCATCGAACCGTTGCGCGATCGGCAGCGCGTCCGCGGGAGAATGCAGCGCCACGATGGCGCGCGGCTGCTCGAAATGGAGCTGGTGCCACACGCTGTGGTCGTCGGCCACCACGAAAGGATCGTTGGCGCTCCGCGCCTGGCCGAGCGTGCGGTGGATCTCGATCGACATCGGGAACTGGCGCAGCAGCGCCAGCAGGCGCGCGTTCTCGCGCTCGAGCAGCTCGGTCTCGTGCAGCGCCACCAGCAGGCGATGCGCGCGTCCGGCCACCAGGAACTGGCGCAGCTTCTCGGCACGCGCCGGCGTATTGAAGCCGCGATTCGAAAGCGACACGTCGAACACCTTGATCACGCGCTGCGCACCCGCGATCACCTCGTCGATCGCCGCCAGCGAGTCGGCGATGCCGAAGATCGGCCGGTAGGCGGGCGTCGGCGCTGCGGCGTCGTTGGTCATCGTGGCGCTCATCCCTTTCCCCGCTGCAGCCCGAGATAGCCGAGCACGTACCACTCGTGCGCCGCCTCCCAGAATTCGCGCGGCAGGTCGAGCGGCCCCGGCAACACGCGCCGGTCGGCGAGCTGCCGCATGCCGGCGCGGGCCGCGGGCGCGACCGGCGCGCGCTCCCCGTTCATGAAGAATATCGTGCCAGAAAAAAGCAGGCGCGACTTCGCGTCGAGGGCGATACCGGCGCGCGCGCCGCTGCGCGCGAACTCGGCTCGCGCGAGCGGCCGGTGGGGCGGCTGGAAGTACACCTGCGCCTTGGGCTCCGAGAGGAAGCAGCCGGCGAAATCGCGCACGTCGCCGCGCCTCCAGCGGATGCGATCGATCACCCGCTCGGCGTGGGTGAGCATGGCCGCGGGCACTTCGCCGGGATGCCGCGCGGGTGCGGCGCCCGGATCGGCGTAGTGGCCCTCGAGTGCCACGGAATCCTGCACGTAGTCGAGGAAGCCCCGCGCCAGCTCGTCGTCGCTCGGCGCCCGGAACCCGATCGACCAGGTAAGGCATTCGGTCTCGGCCACGCCGTGGTGCGCGACGCCGGGCGGCAGGTACAGCATGTCGCCCGCTTCCAGCGTCCACTCCTCTTCGGGCACGAACCGCTCGAGGATCTTCAGCGGCACGCCGGGGACGAAGGCGATGTCGCGCTGCCGCGAGATCTGCCAGCGCCGCCGCCCGTGGCCTTGCAGCAGGAACACGTCATAGGAATCCACGTGCGGCCCGACGCTGCCACCCGGCACCGCGTAGCTCACCATGACGTCGTCGACGCGCGCATGCGGAATGAAGTCGAAGCATCCCAGGAGAGCCGCGGCGCGTGGGGAAAAATGATTCGTGTCCTGCACCAGGACGGTCCAATCGCGCGGCGGCAGGCGCGCGAGGCGCCGGGCGTCGAAGGGGCCATGCTCGAGCGACCACGTGCGTCCGCGCTTCGCTACCAGGCGCGCGGCCGCGTCGGGAGACCCCGACAGCGCCAGCACTTCCGCGGGGGACAACGGATCGCGGAAGCCGGCGAACGCATGGCGCAGCAGCAGCGGCTCGCGCTGCCAATACCGCCGCATGAAACGGTCGACGTCGAGGTTTTCCGGGTGATTGCGTGACTTCAAAATGGGCTAGACTGGAGTCGATTCGACAGTCGAGAGAATCATGCTACACGTAGGACAACCGGCGCCGTCCTTTACGCTTCCCGACGCGAGCATGGAGATGATGGAGCTCTCCAGCTACCGCGGGAAGAAGAACGTGGTGCTCTACTTCTACCCGCGCGACGGCACACCCGCCTGCACCATCCAGGCGATCGGCTTCAGCGACCGCGAGAACGAATTCAACAAGCTCGACACGATCGTCTTCGGCGTGTCGCGCGACGACGTGCTGTCGCACCAGGCGTTCCGCGACGAGCACGGCCTGTCCGTCCAGCTGCTCGCGGACACCGAGCAGGAAGTCTGCCGCCTCTACGAGGTGATCGAGGAGAAGATCGTCGACGGGCACCCGAAGTCGTGCCTGCAGCGCTCCACCTTCGTCATCGACAAGAACGGCGTGGTGCGCCACATCATGCAGGACGTGAATCCGCGCGCCCACGTGAACGAAGTCCTCAAGATCTGCAAGAGCCTCGATGGAAAGCATGCAAATTGACCGTGGTGCGGTAGTGACGCTGGCGTACGAGTTGAAGAACAGCGAGGGCGAGCCCCTCGAGGAAGACGACGCCGAGATGGCGTACCTGCATGGCTACGGCGGCATCTTCCCGAAGGTGGAGGAAGCGCTCGCGGGCAAGCAGGTGGGCCACGAGGTCGCGGTCACGCTCGAGCCGGAGGATGCGTTCGGCGAATACGACGCGGAGCTATTGCGTGTCGAGCCGCGCGACCGATTCCCCGAAACCCTCGAAGTCGGCATGCAGTTCGAGGGGGTGCCCGGCGA
>DATLEL010000094.1:0-5067 GCA_035525255.1 Usitatibacter sp. | reverse complement strand
TTCCATCCGCCCGAGAGCGTCCCGGCGAGCTGCGACTTCCTCGAGGTGAGGCCGAGCTGCTCGAGCGCCTCGCGCACGCGCCGCTTGCGGTCGGCCACCGCGTACATGCGCGCGACGAAGTCGAGGTTCTCCTCGATGGACAGGTCCTCGTAGAGGCTGAACTTCTGCGTCATGTACCCAACCTGCCGCTTGATGAGCTCCGCCTCGGTGGCGATGTCGTGGCCCAGCACCACGCCGCGCCCTGCGTCGGGGGTGAGCAGTCCGCAGATCATGCGGATGGTGGTGGTCTTGCCGCTGCCGTTCGGCCCGAGGAATCCGTAGATCGCGCCTTTCGGCACCCGCATGGAAAAATCGTCGACGACCGTCTTGCTGCCGAAGCGCTTGGTCAGCCCGACGACATCGATTGCGAGGTCACTGCCGTTCTCCCCCGTCCTCATTTCAGTCTCACGTCCACCGGCTGCCCCGGATGCAGCCGCACCGCATCCTTCTCGTTCGGCCGCGCCTCCACCAGGAACACCAGCTTGTTGCGGTTGTCCTTCGAGTAGATCACCGGCGGCGTGAACTCGGCCTGGGGCGCGATGAACGAGATGGCGGCTTCGAGCGGTTGTCCACAGCCGTCGCATGAGAGCTCCACCTTCTGCCCCACCTTCACCGCGCCGAGCCCGGTCTCGGGAACGAAGAAGCGCACTTTCACGTTACCCGGCGGCAATAGCGATACCACGGGGGCTCCGGCGGGTACCCATTCGCCGCGCACGAAGAGGGTATCGCTCACGGTGCCGGTGACCGTGGCGGCGACCGATTTCTGCCGCAGGCGCCAGTCCGCCTGCGCCAGCGCCTGGCGTGCGGCAGCGGCTTCGGCTTCCGCTGCGCGAATCTCGTCCGGCCGCGCTCCGGCGGCGACCGTGGTCACGTCGTTCTGCAGCTCTGCCACCCGCGCCCGGTCGCGATCCCGCGCGGAGCGCGCCTCATCGGCGCGCTGCTGGCTCACGAACCCCTTGGCCACCAAGTCGTTCTGCCGTGCCAGCTCTCGCTCTGATAGCCGCGCGGCGACTTCCGCCTGCGTGAGGACTGCCCGCACCGAGCCGATCTCACTCGGGCGCTTGCCTTTCTTCAGGTCCTCGACCTGGGCCTGGGCGCGGCGCGCGCGCTCCTCGGCCTCGCGGCGCGCGGCATCCTCGCTTCCGGCTTCGAGCGCGAAGAGCGGCGCTCCATCCTTCACGTCCTGGCCGCGCTGCGCGTCGAGGCGGACCAGGGTGCCCGCGAATGGAGCGGCGATGCGAACGTACTCGCCCTCGACGTAGCCCTGCAGCGGCGGCGGCGCGGACTCGCCGCAAGCGGCAAGTACCAGGAGGAAGAGCGGCGCGAAGCGGTGTCTCATGGGGCACCTCGTTTGTTGCGGGTCCTGGACGGCGCGCGGGCCGCGACGGATTTCGCGGGTGGGGCGAGCGCCGCGAGGGCGAGATCGATGCGCTGGTCGATCGCCTCGTCCGATAGCAACATCGACCGCAACGCGGCGGCCTGGGGCGCGGGAAGCTTGCCGATGTCCAGCACCGCGCCGCCGAAGAGGATCGGGGTCGCAAGGCTGCCGGCGCAGAAGCCCATCGCCTGCGGCACCGGCATCCGCGCCATCTCGCCTGAATCCTGCGCGGCCTGGATGAGGGCGTGGATCACGCCGAGGTGACGCGGGAAATTCTCGCGCACGAAGGCGAGCGCGATGGGTTCGTGGCAGAGCGCGTCGGCGAGCACGCGCGCCAGCACCGGGCGGTTGGTGCGCACGAAGCGCCCCATGAAGCGCAGCGCCGCGCGCAGCCGGTCGAGGGCGCCCTTGCCCGCGGCGGCTTCGGTGCCGGCGGCGGCGAGCTGCGAGTACATCTCCTCATACACGCTCTGCAGCAGGGCTCGCAGGAACGCTTCGCGCGTCTTGAAGTGGTAATGGAACATGCCGAGGTTCACGCCCGCCGCATCGGCGACTTCGCGGATCGACAGGCCCGCGCAGCCGCGGCCCGCAAAGAGCTCGCGTCCGGCGGCGAGCAGCGCGCGATCGAGATTCCGGGAGGGGCGGGGTGGCATGGGACGTAACTATACGTACGACTAATAACGCTGTCAAGCGACAATCGGCGCCATGGATTTACCCGACGCCGTGATTCGGTTGCGTGACCAGGTGCACGCCGCGCCGGGCGACGCCCAGCGCCACGCGCGGCTCGCCGAGCACCTCGCCTCCCTCGGCCGCCATGCGGAGGCGCGCGACGCGCTGCGGGAGGCCGTGGTGATGCTGCCGGCGGTGGCGGGCCTGTGGTGGCGGCTCGCCGTCGCGGAGTCGAGCATCGGCGACGGCACCGCGGCGCTGGCGTGCCTCACGCGCGCCCTCGAGGCGGGGCCCCAGGGCGCCGAGGATTGGCGCCGCATCGGCTGGACCTACCTGGAGTACTGGCGCTACGCCGAAGCCCAGGCCGCGCTGGAAAATGCGGCGACGCTCGATCCGGGCAACCCCGGAATCGAAACGCTGCTCGCCAACGTGCGCCAGCAGTCGGGTGACACCGAGGGCGCGCTCCAATCCCTCGCGCGCGCCAGCGCACGCGCACCCGGCGACCTCGCGCTGGAAGTCGAAGCACGGCTCATGCTGCCCCAGGTCTGCGCGAGCATCGAGGACGCCGCGCGTTGGCGCGATCGCCATGCGGAAGGACTGGACCAGCTCCACGCGCGGCTTCCGCAGTGGCACTCGCAAGCGTCGCGCGTCTTCGAGCTCGGGCACGAGAACTTCCTGCTGGCCTACCAGGGAGAGGACGACCTCGTGCCGCAGCGGCGCTATTCGTCGTTCATCGCATCCCTCGCGGGGACCGCGAGGCCGGAATGGCGTGAGCCGTTGCGCGCCACGTTCGACGGCGCCCGGCGTTTGCGCGTGGGGTTCGCGGCGTCGATATTCCGCGACTGCACCGCCGGGCGCTACTTCGAGCGCTGGATCACGGGGCTCGACCCGCAGCGCTTCGAGCGCTTCGTCTACCACTGCGCGCCGGTCTCCGATGCGTTCACGCAGCGCATCGCCGCGGCAAGCGAGCATTTCCTGGCGGTGCGCGCCCCAAACGAGGAGCTGGCCGCGCGCATCCGCGGCGACCGCCTCGACGTGATCGTCTACCCCGAGGTCGGCATGACGCCGGTGAGCTACCTCCTCGCTGCCTTGCGGTTGGCGCCGGTGCAGGCGGCTGGGTGGGGCCATCCGGTCACCACGGGCAGCGATGCCATCGACCATTACTTCACCGCGGCCGCCATGGAGCCGCCCGGCGCCGAGGCCCATTACCAGGAGCGACTCGAGCGCCTGCCGGGGCTCGGCGTCGAGTACGCGATGCCGGAGATCGAGCCCGCCTTTTCACGCGCGGACCTGGGACTGCCGGCGAGCGGCTCGTTCTACCTCTGCCCGCAGTCGCTCTTCAAGATCCACCCCTCGATGGACGCGATATTCGCCGACGTACTCGCGGCGGATCCCGGCGGCATGCTGGTGTTTTTCCAGGCGATGGCGCGCGGCGTCACCGAGCGCTTCGGGCGCCGCATCCAGGACGCGCTCGCCGCGCGCGGCCTGCCTCCCCGTGGGCAGGTGAAATTCCTGCCGCGGTTGCCCGCTGCCGTATTCCGGCGCGCCGTGGCCGCCGCGGATGTGGTGCTGGATCCCTTGCGCTGGTCCGGGGGCAATACCTCCCTCGATACGTTCGCCGCGGGCACGCCCCTGGTGGCGATGGAGGGGCGCTTCATGCGCGCGCGGCAGACCGCCGCGATGCTGCGCATCATGAACCTGGAGGAGATGCTGGCGCCTTCCACGGAGGGCTACGTGTCGCTCGCCGTCTCGATCGCCCGGGATCGCGAGCGCAATGCGCACCTGCGCCGCGCGATCGCCGAGCGTCGCGGGGAGCTGTTCGACCGGCCGGAATGCACCGAGGCGTTTGCCGAGGGCCTGCTCCGGATGGCCCGGGGAGATTGAGGCCCGCGCCCGCCATCCCCATTTGGCTATACTGGTCGATCGACGCAGGGGTCCGCGGTTTCACTCGCGGTGAGAGAGTCCCTTGGAACCTGATCCGGGTCATGCCGGCGTAGGGAGCGTGGTGGCCAGTCCCATCGCGCGCCCTCTCCGCCGACCCCGCACCACAGAGGAGCCGCCATGAACGCCCAGCCCAAATTCATCGCCACCAGCGCGCACGTCGACGACGCCGCCGTGCAGCCGCTGCCGCGATCGCGCAAGGTCTATGTCGAGGGCTCGCGTGACGACATCCGCGTGCCGATGCGGGAGATCTCCCAGACGGATACGCCGGCAGCCTTCGGCGCCGAGGCCAATCCCCCTGTCTACGTCTACGACACCAGCGGCCCGTACACCGATCCCGACGCGAAGATCGACATCCGCTCGGGGCTCGCGCCATTGCGCGGGCGCTGGATCGAAGAGCGCGGCGACACCGTGCTGCTGGATGGGCCCACCTCGGCCTTCGGGCGCGAGCGCCTGCACGATGCAAAGCTGGCGGAGATGCGCTTCGAGCTGAAGCGCACCCCGCGCCGCGCGAAAGCGGGCGCCAACGTGACGCAGATGCACTACGCGCGCCGCGGCCTGGTGACTCCCGAGATGGAATACATCGCCATCCGCGAGAACCTGCGCCGCCGCGAGTACCTGGAGGAGCTGCGTTCCTCGGGCCCGCTCGGCGTCCGCATGGCGGAGCTGATGGGGCGCCAGCATCGCGGCGAATCCTTCGGCGCGTCGATCCCGGCCGAGGTGACCCCTGAGTTCGTGCGCGACGAGGTGGCACGCGGCCGCGCCATCATCCCGGCCAACGTGAACCACCCGGAAAGCGAGCCGATGGTGATCGGGCGCAATTTCCTGGTGAAGATCAACGCGAATATTGGAAATTCCGCTTTGGGCTCGTCCATCGCGGAAGAGGTCGACAAGATGACGTGGGCGATCCGCTGGGGCGGCGACACGGTGATGGACCTGTCCACCGGCAAGCACATCCACGAGACGCGCGAGTGGATCATCCGCAATTCCCCGGTGCCCATCGGCACGGTGCCGATCTACCAGGCGCTGGAGAAGGTCGA
>DATLEL010000079.1:0-2881 GCA_035525255.1 Usitatibacter sp. | reverse complement strand
GGTCACCATCTCGCGCAGGATCGCCGGGCGCGAAGTAGTGCTGTCGTACCTGTCGGCGGGCAACTACGTGGGCGAGATGGCGCTGCTGTCCGAGTCGCCCCGCACCGCGACCGTCAAGGCGGCGGTCACCACCGAGGCCGTCGTGCTCGATGCCGATGTCTTCAAGCGCGTGCTGGCGCGCAATCCCAAGTGGCGCGAGGACATGGAGCAGCGCTTCCTCGACCGTCTGCGCGTGAACGCGGCCATGGAAGCGCAGCCCGACCCGGGCAACATCATCGCCTTCCTCATGCAGCAGGGCGTCGGAGAGGCCACCGACGTGCTGCTGATCGACGAGTCGCTGTGCATCCGCTGCAACAATTGCGAGAAGGCGTGCGCCGACGTGCACGACGGCACTTCGCGCCTCAACCGCGAGGCCGGCCCCACCTTCGCCCAGATCCACGTGCCGACCTCGTGCCGGCATTGCGAGCATCCGCATTGCATGAAGGAGTGCCCGCCGGATGCGATCCACCGCTCGGCCAACGGCGAGGTGTTCGTGGAGGACACCTGCATCGGCTGCGGCAACTGCGAGAAGAATTGCCCGTATGGCGTCATACAGCTGGCGCCGGTGGACCCGAAGCGGCAGCGGCCGAGCCTGTTCTCGTGGCTGGCGCTCGGGCTGGGACCCGAGCCGGGGATGGAGCCCAAGCCCCGGTCCAAGGAGATCCCCAAGAAGGCGGTGAAGTGCGACATGTGCAAGGACCTCTCCGGGGGCGCCGCTTGCGTGCGCGCGTGCCCGACGGGGGCCGCCGTGCGGGTGAGCCCGGAGCAGTTCCTCAACTACGCCGGGCCGGAGTAGTCCCCGCGAACTGAACGCGCGCGCGCGCCGGGCGTCCCACACCCTGATGGACACCCGCCTGCCCGCCCCGGACACCACCCTGCTGTTGCGCCTGATCTACGAGCGCGCGCGCGAGCACGCGCTGATCTTCCTCGACCCCACGGGCCGCATCGCCGCTTGGGCCCCCGCCGCGCAGGAGGTGTTCGGCTGGACCGCGGAAGAAGTTACCGGCAGGCACGTCTCGGTTCTCTTCGTGCCGGAGGACATCGCCATGGGAATCCCCGAGCACGAGATGCAGGTGGCCCTCCTCAATGGCACCGCCGAGGACGATCGCTGGTCGATGCGCGCCGACGGCGCCCGCTTCTGGGCTTCGGGGGCTCTCACGGCCTTGCACCACGAAGGGCGCCACGTGGGATTCTGCAAGGTGGTCCGCAACCGCACCGAGGTGCGCGAGCAGGTGGAGAAGCTGCGCAACCAGGCGCTCGAGGGCGAGGCCAACCTGCGCCGCCAGGATGCGTTCTTCACGACGCTTTCCCATGAGCTGCGCAACCCGCTGGCGCCGCTCGCCAATGCGGTGGGCATCATCCGCATGTCCGCGCCCCCGTCCAAGGAAGTGGAATACGCGCTGCGGGTGATCGAGCGCCAGACCGACCTCATGGAGCGCCTGGTGGGCGACCTGATGGACGTGTCGCGCGTGGGCGCCGGCAAGGTGATGCTCGAGCGCGAGCGCATGGATGTGTGCGAGGCGTTGCGCCACGCGATCGACGACTGCCGCCCGATCGCCGAGCAGCGCCGCCATCGCATCGACTTCCTTCCGGTGGGCGGCGAGATCTTCGTGCTCGCCGACGCCGACCGGCTGCACCAGGTGTTCGTGAACCTCATCACCAACGCCGTGAAGTACACGCCGCCCGCAGGCCATATCTGGGTGAAGGCGAGCTACGAAGGCGACGAGGCCGTGGTGCGCGTCGAGGACAACGGCGTCGGATTGCCGCCCGACATGGTGCCGCGCATCTTCGACCTCTTCACCCAGGTGGAAGCGTCGCGTGGGGAATCGCAGGGCGGCCTCGGCGTGGGGCTCTCGCTGGTGAAGAACCTGGTGGAGCTGCAGGGCGGCAGCGTGCAGGCGAAGAGCGACGGGCCGGGGAAGGGAAGCGAGTTCACCGTGCGCCTGCCGCTCGCCGCGATCGAGCCCGCGCCTTGATCGGCCGGTTCCTCCTCGACACCCTCAAGGCGTTTCGCAACAACCAGGGGCTGCTGCTCGCCGGGGCGGTGGCGTACTACGCGCTGCTGTCGATCATCCCGCTGCTGATCCTGATCCTCATCGTGCTCTCCCACATCCTTCCCACGGTGGAGCTCCTCGAGGCGATGGAGCTGTACCTGGGATGGATCGTCCCCGGCCGCGGCACCGAGCTCGCCGCCGACCTGGCCAAGTTCGTCGAGCACCGCGAGGTGATGGGCTGGGTGCTGCTGGCCACCATGGTGTTCTTCAGCACGCTCGCCTTCGGCGTGCTGGAAAGCGCGCTGCAGGTGATCTTCCACCACCGCAAGTCGAGCCACCAGCGGCGCTTCTGGGTGTCGCTCGGCCTACCGTATCTCTACATCGTGTTCCTCGGCGTGGGCGCCCTGCTGGTGACGCTGGTGAGCGCGGGCCTGGGGGTCATGGGCGAGCGCAGCATCCAGCTCCTCGGCTGGACGTGGGGCCTGGGCGGGCTCTCCAAGGCGCTGCTCTACCTGCTGGGCGTGGCGGGCGAGGTCTTCATCATCACCTCGATCTACATGGTGATGCCGGCGGGCCGCCTCTCGTGGCGGCATGCGCTCATCGGCGGGGCTACCGCGGCGCTGCTGTGGGAGCTCACGCGCCACGTGCTCGTCTGGTACTTCGACAGCCTGTCGCGGGTGGCGGACGTCTACGGCTCGCTCACCACGGCCATCGTGCTGCTGCTCAGCTTCGAGATCGCGGCGATCCTGCTGCTCCTCGGCGCCCAGGTGATCGCCGAGTACGAGCGCCACCTCAGTGCTTCACCTCGCCGATGAGGCGGTCCATGCCGGGGTCGGCACGGTGGTTGG
>DATLEL010000071.1:0-2524 GCA_035525255.1 Usitatibacter sp. | reverse complement strand
TCCTTCACCTTCCTCATCGCCAAGCCCATCACCCAGGTGACCGCCAGCATCCGCGGCCTCGGCGAAGGCAATTTCGGCACCCCGATCCAGATCCACGGCCCCGGCGACATGGTGCGGCTGGGCGAGCAGCTCGACTGGCTGCGCGAGCGCCTGATGACGCTCGAAGCGCAGAAGACGCGCTTCCTGCAGCACATCTCCCACGAGCTGAAGACGCCGCTCACGGCGCTGCGCGAAGGCTCGGACCTGCTCTACTCCGGTGTCGTGGGCAACCTCAACGCCGAGCAGCGCGAGATCACCCGCATCCTGCAGGAGAACTCCATCGAGCTGAGGAAGCTGATCGAGGGCCTGCTGAACTACAGCGTGGTGCACGCGCAAACCTCGTATCTCGACGCGAAGATCGTGCCGCTGAAGGAAGTCGTCATGCGCGCCGTGAACGACCGCAAGCTCGCCATCGTGTCGAAGAACCTGAGGATCGAGCTCAATTGCGAGAACGTCACCGCGTATTGCGACGAGGAGAAGATCCGCGTGGTGCTCGACAACCTGCTCTCCAACGCGGTCAAGTTCTCGCCGGAGCGCGGGCTCATCTCCATCAAGCTCTACAAGGAGCGCGTCGACGCGGTGTTCGAGGTGCTGGACGAAGGGCCCGGCATTCCCGAGCCCGAGCGCGAGAAGGTGTTCGAGGCGTTCTACCGTGGCACCGATACGCCGCTCGCGGCGATCAAGGGCAGCGGCCTGGGCCTGTCCATCGTGAAGGAATACGTGACGCTGCATCGCGGGCGCATCGAGGTGCTCGCGGGACCCGGAGCGCATTTCCGCATTCGCTTCCCGCGCAGGAAAATCGACATGGAGGAGGCGGCATGACGCGCGCGGCGATCGTGCTCGCCGCGGTGGCTGCGGCATCGTGCACGGCGCTCGCGCCGGATGCGCCCTCGTCGTCGCGCCCTGCCGCGTCGCCGGTGGCCGGACTGTTCGGCCGCACCTCCACCTCCGCGGACGAGCTGGTGGCCTATCTCGACCGGATCCGGGTGCTCGGCGAAAGCGCGCTCGCCGCGGAGGCCACCCGGCAGCGCACCGCCGCGCAGCGCGACGGCAGCGACCTGTCGCGCGTGAAGGCGGCACTCGCCCTGGCGCTGTCACAGAACTCCGAGGAAGCCGATATCCTCGCGCTGGTCGACCCGGTGGCGCGCCGTGCCGCCGCGGACGCCGACCTGAAGGCCGTGGCAAGCTTCTTGCAAGCTCTCGCCGGCGACCGCCGCCGGCTCCGGGAGAGCGCCACGGCGGCCAACGCGAAGCTGCGCGACGAGCGCCGGGCCCACGAAGCGCAGAAGCAGCGCGCCGATGCCCTGCAGGAGCGCGCGGCGCAGCTGCAGCAGAAACTCGACGCACTCACCGAGATCGAAAAAAGCCTCTCCGATCGCCAACCCCCGGGCCGCTGAATGTCACGACAAGGAAAAGCTTCGCTGTTGCTGGTGGACGACGACCCGGATCTCCTCCGGCTCCTCACGATCCGCCTGAAGGCCAACGGCTACGGCGTCACCGCGGTGGATAGCGCGCAGCGCGCCCTCGCCTCCATCTCGGCGTCGCGTCCCGACCTGCTGCTGACCGACCTGAAGATGGAAGGCATGGATGGCATGGCGCTCTTCCAGGAGGTCCAGGCCTCGTACCCGGGGCTGCCGGTGATCATCCTCACCGCCCACGGCACGATTCCCGATGCGGTGACGGCAGTGAAACGCGGCGTGTTCGGCTACCTCACCAAGCCCTATGACGCCGAGGACCTGCTGCGCCACGTAGAGCGCGCGCTCACGCTGCACGGCGGCTCGAGCTCGATGCAGGCGGGCGTCGGCCAGGTCTGGCGCGAGGACATCGTCACGCGGTCCTCGCTGATGGAGGACCTGCTCGCAAAAGCGCAGCGCGTGGCCGCCGGCGACGCGAGCGTGCTGATCCAGGGCGAGAGCGGCAGCGGCAAGGAGCTGCTCGCGCGCGCGATCCATCGTGCGAGCCCGCGCGCGAACCAGCCCTTCGTCGCCATCAACTGCGGCGCGATCCCCGAGACGCTTCTCGAGAGCGAGCTCTTCGGCCACCAGAAAGGCTCGTTCACCGGCGCCATCGCCGACCAGCGCGGCCTCTTCATCGCCGCCGACAAGGGGACGCTGTTCCTCGACGAGATCGGCGACATGCCGCTCGCGCTGCAGGTGAAGCTGCTGCGCGTGATCGAGACGCGCGAGGTGCGCCCCATCGGCGCCACGCGCTCGATTCCCTTCGACGTGCGCATCATCTCCGCCACGCACCGCGACCTCGCCAAGGAGAAGGACAACGGCAATTTCCGCGAGGACCTCTATTACCGGTTGAACGTCGTGACCCTCAAGCTGCCGGCGCTCGACGAGCGCCCCGAGGACATCGCGATGCTGGCCGAGCATTTCCTCAACAAGCTGGCGCCGCGCTACGGCCGCGACAAGGCCGCGTTCTCGCCCGAGGCGCTCGAGCTGCTGGTGAAGGCGAAGTGGCCGGGCAACGTGCGACAGCT
>DATLEL010000065.1:0-2015 GCA_035525255.1 Usitatibacter sp. | reverse complement strand
GCGGGTTTCGAGGTGGCCGAGGCCGCGACCGGCGCGGAAGCGCTCGCGCGGCTCGCCGAGCGCTCGCCCGCCCTGGTGCTGCTGGACGTGAAGCTGCCCGACATGAACGGCCGCTCCATCTGCGCCGAGATCAAGAGCCATGCGGACACCTCGAGCATCGTGGTGCTGCAGACCTCGGCTTCGCACATCGAGTCGCGCCATCGCGTGCTGTCGTATGAAGCCGGCGCCGACGGCTACCTCGTGGAGCCCATCGAGCCCGAGGAGCTGGTGGCCCATGTGCGTGCGCTGCTGCGCATGCGCCAGGCCGAGAACGAGCGGCAGGCCGCGCTGGAGGACCTGCGCGAAGCCGACCGCCGCAAGGACGAGTTCCTCGCGATGCTGGCGCACGAGCTGAGGAATCCGCTCGCGCCTATCCGCAATGCCGTCGAGATCCTGCGCCTCAAGCCCGACGAGAGCACGCAGGCGCGGGCGCGCGAGCTCATCGGCCGGCAGACGGAGCACCTCGCGCGGCTGGTGGACGACCTGCTGGACATGTCCCGCATCGCGACCGGCAAGGTCACGTTGCAGCGCTCGGTGGTCGAGCTCTCCGCGCTGGTGGACGCGGCGGTGGAAGCGGCGGCATCGCTCACCCAGGCGCACGGCCAGCGGCTCTCGGTGGCCGGGCTGGAGCGCGTGACCTGGGTGGAGGTCGACCCGGTGCGAATCCAGCAGGTCATCGGCAACCTGCTGCACAACGCCTCGAAATTCACGCCGCGCGGCGGCAGCATCGATCTCGAGGTCCGCTCCTCGGAGGACGGAATCGAGATCAACGTGTCGGACAACGGCCCCGGCATCCCCGCCCACGTGCTGCCGCGGGTATTCGAGCTCTTCTCCCAGGGCGACCACAGCCTCGAGCGCAGCCAGGGAGGCCTCGGCATCGGCCTGGCATTGGTGAAGGGGTTGGTCGAGATGCACGGCGGCAGCGTGCAGGCGCTCAGCGCGGGCCCGGGGCAGGGCAGCCGCTTCGAAGTCTGGCTCCCGGCGGCGCTCGTGCGCCCCGCGCCGCTGATCGTCCCCGCGCCCGTCGTGCGCGCGCGCGATGCAGGACCGCAGCGCATCCTGGTCGTCGAAGACAACCTCGACGCCGCCGAGGCGATGCAGATGCTCCTCAAGGGCATGGGGCACTCGGTCACCGTGGTCAACGACGGCGCGGAGGCGGTGGAGATCGCACGCGCGCTCCAGCCCGATACCATCCTCCTCGACATCGGCCTGCCGGGGATCAGCGGCTACCAGCTCGCGGTCAAGCTGCGCGAGATGCCCGAGACGCGCGCCGCGCGCATGATCGCGGTGAGCGGCTACGGCCAGCAGAAGGACCGGCAGCGCTCCGCGGATGCGGGCTTCGACATGCACCTGGTGAAGCCCGTCGACCCGGCGCAGCTGACCGACGTGATCTCCCGCGCTTCGGCCTAGGCCCTGCGCAGGTAGGGAGAGGGCTCTCCCGGCGGACGCGTCTTGAAGCGCTTGTGCGCCCAGAAATACTGCTCCGGCATCTCGCGCACGCGATCCTCGATGAACGCGTTCATGCGCCGCACGTCGGCTTCCAGGTCGCCGGTCGGATAGTCCTCCCACGCCGGGTAGAAACGCGCGACGTAGTGGTCTCCCTCCTGCCGCGTGATGACCGGGATCACCCGCGCGCCGGTGAGCTTCGCCAGGCGAGGCAGCGCGGTGATGGTCGCCGTCGGCACGCCGAAGAACGGCGAGAAGATCGCGTCGCGTATGCCGAAGTCCATGTCCGGCAGGAAGTAAAACGGCTTCCCGCCCTTGATGGCGCGCACGATCGATCGCAGGCCTTCCTGGCGGCTCACCAGGTGCGGGTTGCCGAAGCGGGTGCGCGCCTTGAGGAAGATGCGCTCGAGCACCGGGTTCTTCTGCCGGCTGTAGACGCTCGCGGTGCCGGGATACTCGTATGCCACCCGGATACCGCCCATGTTGAGGCCGATGAAGTGCGGCGCCATGGCGATCACCGGATGGCCGCC
>DATLEL010000049.1:0-5089 GCA_035525255.1 Usitatibacter sp. | reverse complement strand
AGCGGCTCGCCATAGGCGTCCTCGCGCGGACGCTCGTCGGCCGAGCGCCATTCGGCCACGAGGCCGAGCAGCTCGTCGGTGCGCTGGCGGCAGTTCTTGACCTCCTCGGCGCGCTCCTCCTGCGCCTGCAGCTTCTCCGAGAGCGCGGTGAGCCGCGCCGCCAGTTCGTCCAGCGCGGCGTCGAACGACTTGCGGTCACGCAGGGCCGCGAGCGCGGTGCGTCCCGCCGCATTGCCGAGCGCCAGGCGCAGGTCGCGCGCCGCACGCTCGACTTCCGCGCCGGCATCGCCGAGCACCGAGCTCTCGCGCGCGTGCTGCGCCTCGGCGATGCGCGTGTCGCGTGCAAGCTCGATCAGCTGCGAGGTGGCGATGGACTTGCCGAAGAAGAGCCGCGCCAGGTCCGGCAGGTGGTGCGCCTCGTCGAAGATCACGGTGTTGGCGGCGGGCAACAGGTCGGCAGCGCCGCCGTCGCGCAGCGCCACGTCGGCGAAGAAGAGGTGGTGGTTCACCACGATCACGTCGGCTTCCGACGCGCGCTTGCGCGCCTTCATCACGAAGCATTCCTGGTAGTGCTTGCAGGCCGAGCCGAGGCAGTTCTCGCGCGTCGAGGTTGCCTGCGCCCACGCTGCCGACGACTCCGGCACGTCGGCGCATTCGCTCTTGTCGCCGCTCATGGTGCGCTTGGCGAAGCTGCGGATCTTCTGCAGGTGAGAGACCTCCTCGCGCGCGGCGAACGTGCCCTGCCCGGCCGCGACCTCGAGATGATGCAGGCACACGTAGTTGGCGCGTCCCTTGAGGAGCGCCGTGTCGACCGCGAGGCCGAGGGCTGCGCGCACGCGCGGAAGGTCGCGGTGGAAGAGCTGGTCCTGCAGCGTCTTGGTGCCGGTGGAGACGATCACGCGCCCGCCCGCCATCAGCGCCGGCACCAGGTAGGCGAAGGTCTTGCCGGTGCCGGTGCCCGCCTCCGCGATCAGCACGCCCGAAGCCTCGATCGCGTCCAGCACCGCCTGCGCGAACTCGCCCTGCTGCGGGCGCTGGCGGAAGCCGGGGACGGCTTTTTCCAGCGGGCCGCCTGGCGCGAACACCGGGGCGAGGTGGACTTTCTTGGGAACTGGGGTCATGCAGGCAAAGAGCTTTGGAACCGCCGATGAACGCAGATGAACGCAGATAACCCCTTGAAGGGCTTCATGCCAAGCGCTACCGAGGTGCCAGCTTCGAGCACGACACACTCGAAGGTTTTATCTGTGTTCATCTGCGTTCATCGGCGGTTCCACTCTAGTTCCGTCCAAACACGATGCGCTCTTCGCGCAGCAGGCGGGCGACGCCCGCCACGCAAATCCCGGCGATGGTGAGCGCCACCAGCGACGGCATCGCCCAGTCGACGAACTTGAGCCCGTCGCCGCGCACGATCCGGCCGAGGACCACCTGCTGCCCCAGCACCGGCACCACCAATTGCCACAGGGCGTCCTTCAGGCCCGAGAAGAGCACGATCACCGGCACGAACGAGACCAGGGTCGCGAGGTAGCTCACGTACGTCTGCGCTTCGCGATAGGAGCGCCCGTAGGTGCAGATGAGCATCTGCACCGCGGCGGTCATCGCCGCGAACGGCACCACCATCGAGACGAACAGCGCGAACTCGGGCGCGCCGAACGTGAGCATCGCCGCCAGCCGCTTGCCTGCGTACAGGGACGCCGCGAACACGAAGCCGCCCAGCGTGAGCACCGCGACCGCGGAGGCGAATGCCCAGGCCGCGAGCCACTTGCCGACCACGATCTGCCAGATGGGCACCGGGTTCGCGAGCAGCGGCTCGAGCGAGCCGCGCTCGCGCTCGCCGGCGGTGGAATCGATGGCGATCGTCATTCCGCCCAGCAGCGGCGAGAGCACGGCGAACATCGGGATGAGGAACAGGAGGAACGCGCCTTTCTGCCGCGGCGTGGCCGTGTTCACGTGCTGCACCTTCACCGGCTCGATCAGGTCCGGGCTCACCCCGCGCGCCACCATGCGCAGCGTGCCGGTTTCCTTGTTGAACGCGCGCAGCAGCCGCTCGGCCTGGCGGATGCCCGGGCCGGACTCGGTGCGTGAGTCGTCATAGACGATCTCCACCTTCGCGTTGTCGCCCGCGAGGTAGCGCTCGTCGAAATCCTTCGGCACCACGATCACCGCCTCGAGCCGCCCTTCCTTGATGCGCGCTTCGTAGTCGTCGGGCGCCGCTTCCACTTCCACGTCCATGCGCTGCAGGAAGTTGACCAGCGCCGGCGCGTGCTGCTGCCCGCTGATGCGGACCTTGAGCGTGGAGGCCTTCTCCTCCAGCCCCGATACGAACTGCGCCACCAGGATCAGCGTCACCGGGCCGGTGAGCACCGAAGCCACGAACACCATCAGCGCCGTGCGGCGGTCACGCAGGCTGTCGCGCACTTCCTTCAGGAACACGGTGAACAGCGGCTTCCTCACGTGGCCGCCTCCGCGTCGAGATGCGCGAGCTGAACGAAAGCGTCCTCGAGATTGCCGCAGCCCGAGAGGCGCAGCAGCTCGTCCGCCGTGCCGCTCGCCACCACCGCGCCGCGCGCGACGATGACGATGTTGTCGCAGAGTGCCGAAACTTCCTGCATCACGTGGCTGGAGAAGAGGACGCACTTTCCCGCTTCGCGCAGCCGGCGGATGGCATCCCGCAGGCTGCGGGTGGTCATCACGTCGAGGCCGTTGGTGGGCTCGTCCAACATCACGTTGGCCGGGTCGTGCACCAGCGCGCGGGCGATGGAGACCTTCATGCGCTCGCCGCTGGAAAACCCATCCACGCGGCGCCCGAGCAGCGGAGCCATGTCGAGCCATTCCGCGAGCCGGTCGAGGGCCGCGGCGACCTGCGTCGGCGCGAGGCCGCGCAACGCGCCGTAATAGGCGATGTTCTCGCGGGCCGTGAGGCGGCCATAGAGGCCGCGCGCGTCGGAGAGCATGCCGATGCGCGCGCGCACCTCGAGCGGGTGCTGCTGCGCGTCGAATCCGTCGACCGTGGCGCTGCCGCCGCTCGGCGCGACCAGCGTGGAGATCATGCGCAGCGTGGTGGTCTTGCCCGCCCCGTTGGGGCCGAGGAGGCCGGTGATGGCGCCGTCGGGGGCCGTGAACGACACATCGCGCACCGCTTCCACCACCTGCCCGGTGGAGCCGCGGGTGCGGAAGCGCTTGGCGAGCGAGCGGGTGGCGATCATCGTGACCCGAGCGGCATCACGAAGAGCGGCCGCGGGATCCGCTCCAGGCACTTGCCGTCGATGTCGCGCGCGCTCGCCTTGCGGATGAACGATTCCACCAGCCTCGGCGCGCAGCCGTGCAGGCTCACGCCGTGCCCGAGGTGCGGCGCCACGAAATGGCGCGCATTCGGCAGCGTCGCGGCGACGCGGTCGCCGTGGCGCGGCGGCGTCGCGGGGTCGATGCCCCCGGAGAGGATCAGCGCCGGCACCTGCGAGGTGACCGGCGTGTAGTAGTCGGCCGGCACCGGCCCGCGCGGCCAGATGGCGCAGGCACGCATGAAGTCATCCACCAGCGCACCGCCGAAGAACGAGCCGGAGAGCGCATCGAGATCCTGGCGCGTGATGCGCGGCACGTCCTCCGCGCAGATGACCGCGAGGTGCATGCCGACGGAGAGGTTCTCCGACACGTCGGTGGTGAACTCGAGGTTCTGCGCCAGCAGCGGATTGAAGTCGCCGCCCGCCGCCGCCGACACGCCGAACGGCAGCAGGCTCGCCAGCTCGGCGACGTAGAGCGGCCGGAACAGGCCCGAAAGAAACACGTTCTCGTTCACCTGGATCGTTTGCCGGTCGCCGGTGCGCGGGTCCTGGATCGCGACGCGCGCGGGCCGGCGGGCGAGCTGGCTGCGCAGCGACGCGATGGTCACGCGCAGCGCGGGATAGGTGCTCTTGCAGAGCACCTGCGCATCGCACGCTTCCAGCAGGCGCTGCAGTGCCGCCTCGCCATCCGCCACGAACGACAGCGGCAGCTTCATGTCGGGAGGCGCCACCCCGTCCAGCACCATGCTGCGCACGCGATCGGGATGCCGGCGCAGGTATTCGAGCGCCGCGCGCGTGCCATACGAGCCGCCCCACAGGTTCAGCGTCGGGTAGTCGAGCGCCGCGCGCACGTCCTCCAGGTCCTCGATCGCGATGGAGGTCACGTACTGGCGCGGGTCGGCATCGAGCTGCTCTAGGCATTTGCGCACCAGCTTCTCGGGCAGCGCGTCCTCGAACAGCGCCTGCAACGGCTGCACCTCGTCGTCGTCGCAATCCAGCGCGTTCGAGTCCCCGGTGCCGCGCTGGTCGATGAAGAGCACGTCGCGCGAGTCGTTCAGGCGGGTGAAGAGCGGCATCACCTGGGACGCGAGCGACACCGCGCCCTGCCCCGGCCCGCCGGCGAAGATCACGATCGGGTCGGGCTCCTTGTTGCGCAGCTTCGCCGGAACGATCGCGAGGTTGAGCGAGATCCGGCGCCCGCTCTTCGCGGCCCGGTCCTCCCACACCTCGTAGGTGGCGCATTGGGCGGCCACCTCCACGCCCGGCAAGCGGCACGGGGCGAGGCCGATGGCCTTGGGGGCCAAGGGGCCGGGGGAGCATGCCGCCAGGGACGCCCACAGGGCGCCGGCAGCGATGCAGCGCCACAGCGGGGCGAGGGCAAAGAGACGTGTCATCTGGTTCTTGGGGCGGCGCGCGAAGTATAGCGTTTCGCGCGCGCTTCCCCCGCCTGCCCCGGCCGCGGGCACACGGTAGTTCGACCGCAATGTCCTCGCCCCGGCCCGGGTCTAACATTCGGGCGTGTCCACGCCTTCCTTTCCGAAACGCGATCCGGCCGACGCGGCCTTCTGGGACCTGCGCTACGAGGCGGATTTCACGCCTTGGGAAGCGGGTATCGCCCCGCGCGACCTGCGCGATTTCGTCATGGCCTCGCCCGCCCCCCGCTCGGTGCTGGTGCCGGGGTGCGGCAGCGCCCGGGACGTGCGCTTCCTCGCAGCGGCGGGGTGGGAAGTGCTGGGCCTGGATTTCAGCCCCGCGGCAGTGGCGGCCGCACGGAAGGTGCTGGGATCCCATGCCGGCCGCGCGCGGCAGGC
>DATLEL010000033.1:0-3591 GCA_035525255.1 Usitatibacter sp. | reverse complement strand
CCACCGTCGACGTCGAGGATCTCTACTTCAATACGCCGGCGCGCCGCAAGTTTTTGAAAAGCGAAGCCACCGAATATGCGCGCTGCGACGAGGCGTTCATGCGCATCGCGCTCTCGCGGCCCGGCCATGCATTCTCGATGGAGCACAACGGGCGGCGCAGCGCGCACCTGCCGCCCGAAGACCCACGCGCACGCGCGGCGCGCGTGTTGGGTGATGACTTCGCCGAATCCGCCGTCGCAGTGAGCGCCGATGGCGCGCGGCTTGCGCTGCATGGACTGGTGGCGCCCCCAGGCTTCACGCGCGCCTCGCGCGATGCGCAGTACCTCTTCGTGAACGGCCGTTTCGTGCGCGACAAGGTGGCGGCGCACGCGATCCGCGAGGCCTATGCGGACGTCCTTCACCATGATCGCCACCCGGCCTACGTGCTGTTCCTCGAGATCGATCCCGCGCTGGTGGACGTGAACGTGCATCCCGCCAAGAGCGAGGTGCGCTTCCGCGACTCGGGCGCGGTGCACCAGTTCGTGTTCCACGCGCTCTCCAAGGCCATGGCAGAGCCGCTCGCCGGGGCGCGCAGCGGCAACGATCCCGACGTGCGCGCCGCGCTCGCGGCGCCGTTCGCCGCGTTCACGCAGCCCTCGCTCGGCATCGCGCAGCCGATGGCGCGCTACGAAAGCTTCCTCGGAGCCGCCGTCGCCGACGAGCGACGTGCCGCCGTGCCCGTGGCCGAGGGCGAGTCGCCGCTGCTCGGCTATGCGCTGGCGCAGCTGCACGGCGTCTACATTCTGGCGCAAAACCAGGCGGGCCTCGTGATCGTCGATATGCACGCCGCCCACGAGCGCATCGTCTACGAGGGACTGAAGGAAGCCCTCGACGCCGCGGCACTGCCCTCGCAGCCGCTATTGGTGCCGATCCCGATGACCGCGACCCCCGAGGAAGTGGAGCACGCGGCGACCGGGCGCGCGGAGCTGGAGAGCCTCGGCTTCGACGTCGCGGCCACCGGCCCGCGCGAGCTGCTGATCCGCGCGGTGCCCGCGCTCCTCGCGGACCTCGACGGCCACGGCCTGTTGCGCTCGGTGCTCGCGGAGATGCGCGAGTTCGGCGCGAGCCGCGTGCTCACCGAGCGGCGCAACGAGCTCCTTTCCACCATGGCCTGCCATGGGGCGGTGCGCGCCAATCGCAGCCTGACGATCCCGGAGATGAATGCACTGCTGCGGCAGATGGAGCGCACCGAGCGCGCGGGCAGCTGCAACCACGGCCGTCCCACCTGGCACCAGCTCGCCATGACCGACCTCGACCGGCTTTTCCTGCGGGGGCGGTGAAGGCGGTCTTCCTCCTCGGTCCGACCGCGAGCGGCAAGACCGCGGTGGCCCTGGCACTCGCCGAGCGCATCCCGCTCGAGATCGTGAGCGTGGACTCGGCGCAGGTCTATCGCCGCATGGACGTAGGTACCGCCAAGCCCGATGCCGCAGAGCGCGCGCGCGTCCCGCACCATCTCATCGACATCGTCGATCCGACGGACGCATTCTCCGCCGGGCGTTTCCGCGAAGCGGCGCTCAAGCTCGTTCCCGAGATCCATGCGCGGGGCCGCATCCCGCTCTTCGCCGGCGGCACCATGCTTTACTTCCGGGCGCTCACGCGGGGGCTCGCGAACCTGCCGCAAGCGCAGCCCGCGATCCGCGCCGAGATCGAGGAGCGCGCCACGCGGCTCGGATGGCCCGCGTTGCACGCGGAGCTCGCGGGGGTCGACGCCATCTCGGCCGCGCGCCTGCTGCCGACCGACGGGCAGCGCATCCAGCGCGCGCTCGAGGTGCATCGCGTGTCGGGCACCGCGTTATCGGAGCTGCAGGCGCGCGAGCCAGCACAGCCGCTGCCGTTCGACGCCTTGCGCATCGCGATCGAACCGGGCCAGCGCTCGGAGCTTCACAGCCGCATCGCCACGCGTTTTCGCGCCATGCTGGCCGCGGGACTGGTGGACGAGCTGGCCGCGCTGCAACAGCGCTACGCGCTTACGCGCGAGCTGCCCTCGATGCGCGCGGTGGGTTATCGCCAGGCGTGGGACGTGCTGGCGGGTGACGCGCCGGCCGCGACCCTCGAGGCGCGCGGCATCGCCGCCACCCGGCAGCTCGCCAAGCGCCAGCTCACGTGGATGCGCTCCATGGACGACGTCGAGCGCTTTGACTGCCTGCGGCCCGATCTCGCCGCCGCGGTGGCGAGGCGCGTCGACGACTTCCTCAGTCTTCCCCGTGGTACTTGAAGCTCACCTTGAGCTTGGCGCGATAGACCAGCTTTCCGCCCTCGATCTTCACGTCGAGCTTGTCCACCTCGGCCACGCGAAGGTCGCGCAGGGTGCGCGAAGCCGCCTTGACCGCGTTGTCTGCCGCTTCGGACCATGACTGCGAGCTGGTGCCGACGATCTCGATGACCTTGTAGATGGCGTTCGAGTCCTTGCCCTTCTTTCCTTTTGCCATGGATCCTCCCGATAAATTTCGTGTTTGGCCGTCCAATATACCGCTAGCGCGTTTTCTTCACGCCGACCTCGGCGCCCCCGCGTGAAAACGTGACGTCGAGCGTGGCGCCGGCGGCGAGTCCCTCGCTCGAGCGGCGCACGTGGCCGTCCGCGTCGCGCACGATGCTGTAGCCGCGCGCCAGCACCCGCGTCGGATCGAGATGCCCGAGGGCGTTGCGCAATGCGGCGAGCCGCAGCGCGCGCTGCGCGGCCGCGTGCGGGCCGGCACGCTTCAGGCGGCGCGCGAGGCCTTCCACTTGCTGTCGTCGCGCCGCGACCGGTTGCGAGACATCGCGCTTGAGGCGGCGTGCCCATTGCGCAAGCCGTTCGCGCTCCCGCGCCAGGCGCTCGGCAGGGGTGAGCAGGCGCCGGGCGACGCCATCGAGGCGTTGCTGCCGCGTCTCGACCATCCGCCGCAGGTCGCGGCCCATGCGCTTCCTGAGCGCGGCCAATTCGCCGCAGCGCGCTTCGCGATCAGTGCTCGCCGCTACCGCCGCCGCGGTGGGCGTGGGCGCGCGCAGATCCGCGACGAAATCGGCGATGGAGAAGTCGGTCTCGTGGCCCACGCCGCTCACCACCGGGATCGCACAGGCGTGGATCGCGCGGGCGACCACTTCCTCGTTGAACGACCACAGGTCCTCGAGGCTGCCGCCCCCACGGCAGACGATGAGCACGTCGCACTCGCCGCGCCTGCTTGCGGCAGTGATGGCGCGCGCGATGAGCGGCGCGGCCCCCTCGCCCTGCACTGGTGCCGGATACAGGATGACCGGCGTCATGGGAGCGCGACGTCGTAGCGTGGTGAGCACATCGCGCAGTGCCGCGGCATGCGGCGACGTGACCACCCCGATGGCACGCGGAAACCCCGGCAGCGGGCGCTTGCGTGAGGCGTCGAACAGGCCCTCGGCGTCCAATCGCGTCTTGAGCTTCTCGAAAGCCTCGAAGAGCGCGCCCAGGCCGGCACGGCGCAGCTCCTCCACCACCAACTGGTAGCTGCCGCGCGGCTCGTAAAGGGTGACGCGAGCGCGTACTTCCACTTGCATGCCGTTCTCGGGCTTGAAATCGAGGAACTGGGCGCGCGTGCGGAA
>DATLEL010000016.1:0-3055 GCA_035525255.1 Usitatibacter sp. | reverse complement strand
ACGCGCTACCAGGGCAACCTCACCAAGGGCGGCCAGGATGCGTTCGTGCCGGCGTTCTTCCGCGCGCAGGTGCTGAACGAGTTCAACAAGCTGATGCAGGGCAAGGCGCAGGTGTACGCGACCAACCGCGACAACGAGCTGATCAACGGCGACTGGGCGGTGCACAAGGTGATGAAGGGCTCGTCGCTGGCCGGCGAGGTGCAGATGCTCATGACCAAGGGCGGGCTGGATCCCGTGGTCAAGCGCCAGGGCAACTCCGTGATGGGCTACTACCCGATGAAGCTGGGCTCGGCGTGCGTCTCCTGCCACGCGCAGAACGGGCTCAAGCAGACCGAGGGCGGCTTCGGCGGCGCGCTGGTCGCGGAAATCCCCGTCAAGTAGAGTAGCCCGCATGAGCCTGCAGCGACTGCTGCGGCTGCTGCCTGTAGGACTGGTCGTGCTGGTCGCGGTGAACCTGGGAATGCTGTGGATCCAGGAGCGCCAGAGCCGCGCCACGTTCGACCAGATCCGCGTGGCCCAGTCGCAACGCGACGTCCTCGGAGGTGTGCGCGAGAATTGCGAAGCGCTCACCTTCAAGGCCGTGGCGTGGACGCTCACGCGCCGCAGCACCCAGGGCCGCCAATACCAGGATGGCAAGAAGGCGTGCTTCGACGCGGTCGCCGCGGCCGAGGCCGCGATGCCGAATGCCGCCGGGGCGCTGGCGCAGCTGCGCCAGCGGCAGACGCAGCTCGCGGCCATGCTCGAAGCGATCCAGGCCGACCATACCGACGAGAACAAGATGGTGACCGTCGGCCGGCTCGAGCGCGAGGTGCAGCCGCTCACGGCGGCAATACACAAGCAGCTGGACGACCTGACGCGCGCGGCCGACGAGGAGTCGGCGCGGCTGATGTCCTCGGCACTCGCGCAGCAGGAACGCACGCTGTGGCTGGGCGCATTGCTGGGCTTCTCCGCGATCGTCGTCGGCGCGATGCTGGTGCGCATCGTGACTCGCCGGATCCTCATGTCGGTGGAGGAAGCGGTGAACGTGGCGAGCGCGCTCGCCGCGGGAGATCTCTCGGTAGCGCCGCGTGTGCGCCGTTCCGACGAGATCGGCAAGCTGCTGGCGGCCATGGACCAGGCACGCCTCGCATGGATCGCGGCCATCGGCGAAATCCACGGTGCCACGCGCTACATCGCCGAAGCTTCCGAGGAGATCGCGCGCGACGCGGGCACGCTGAACGAGAGCAGCGTGCGCGCCGCATCGAACCTGCGCGACACCGCGCGCTCCATGAACGAATTGCTGTCCACGGTCGCGGCGTCTACGGGGTCCGCGAAGCGCGCGGCCGAGCTCGCCGGCACCGCGACCGGTTCCGCCCACGAGGGCGAAGCGGCCATGGCCGAGGTGGTGCGCACCATGGAGAAGCTCTCCGCCGCCTCGGCGAAGATCGGCGAGATCGTGACGGTGATCGACTCGATCGCGTTCCAGACCAACCTGCTGGCCCTCAATGCCGCGGTAGAAGCGGCGCGCGCCGGCGAGCAAGGCCGCGGTTTCGCCGTGGTCGCGTCCGAAGTGCGCGCGCTGGCGCAGCGCTCGTCGGTCGCCGCGGGCGAGATCCGCGAGCTCATCGCGACCTCGGTCGAGGGCGTGCAGTCGGGCGCTACCAGTGCTGCCGGCGCGAGCGAAAAGATCCTGCACGTGGGCGAATCGATCGAGCAGGTGTCGCAGATGATCGGTGAAGTATCGGGTGCGGCCAACCGGCAGAGCCGCGAGATCGACCAGCTGTCGCGCACCGTCGACGAGCTGGACCGCGTGACCGAGGGCAACACGCGGATGGTGGGCTCGTGGACCGAGCGCGCCGGACACCTGCGCGAGGAGTTGCAGCGCCTCGCGGGCCTCGTGAATCGCTTCCGGCTCCCGGCCGAGCATTCACAGGCACCGGTCGAATCCCTGGCGCCGCCGAGCGAGCCGCGACTGCCGGCGGCACCCAGGAAGCGACGCCTCGGAGCCCCGGCTCAGTAGTTCAGGATCGGCGCCAGCCAGCGCTCGACGCCGGCGATGTCCATTCCCTTGCGATGCGCGTAATCGGCGACCTGGTCGCGCTCGATCTTGCCGACGGCGAAGTAGCGCGACTCCGGGTGCGAGAAGTAGAACCCGCTCACGGCAGCCGTGGGCAGCATCGCGAACGACTCGGTCAGCGTGAGCCCCGCATTCTTCGCCGCATCCAGGAGCCTGAAGAGATCGGCTTTCTCGGTGTGGTCGGGGCACGCCGGATAGCCCGGTGCCGGGCGGATGCCCGCGTATTTCTCGGCCACCAGCTCCTCGATCGCGAGCTTCTCGTCCGCGGCGTAGCCCCAGTATTCGGTGCGCACGCGCTGGTGCAGGTGCTCGGCGAACGCCTCGGCGAGGCGGTCGGCGATGGCCTTCAGCATGATCGACGAATAGTCGTCGTTGGCCTTCTCGAATTCCGCGAGCTTCGCCTCGATTCCCAGGCCGCCGGTGACCGCGAATGCGCCGAGGTAGTCGGGGACGCCTGAGTCCTTCGGCGCCACGAAGTCGGCGAGGCACTGGTTGGGATTGCCGGACGGCTTCTCGTTCTGCTGGCGCAGGTTGTGCCACGTCATGAGCACCTGGTCGCGCTTTTCGCCGGCGTAGATCTCGATGTCATCGCCGACCGCGCTCGCCGGCCACAACCCGAAGACGCCGCTCGCCGTGAGCCAGCGCCCCTTCACGACGCGATCGAGCATCGCGCGCCCGTCGCGCAGCACGTTGCGCGCCGCTTCGCCGACTACCTGGTCCTCGAGGATATCGGGATACTTGCCGGCCAGGTCCCAGGTCTGGAAGAAGGGACCCCAGTCGATGGCTTCGGCCAGCTTCTCCAGCGGGTAATTCTGCAGTGAAGTGAGCCCGAGCTGGCGGGGCTTCGGCGGCCGGTATCCGGCCCAGTCGAGCTTCACCGCGTTGGCGCGCGCCGCTTCGAGCGTGACGCTCTTCTGCCCGGTCTTCTTCGCGTGCACCTCGCGCACCTTCACGTAGTCGGCGCGCACGCCCTCCATGTAGGCCGCGCGCTGCTCCTCG
>DATLEL010000300.1:0-3097 GCA_035525255.1 Usitatibacter sp. | reverse complement strand
CGGGGACCGCTACGAAGGCGCTATGGGGCGCGGTCATCCCGAAGGGCGCGGGCGATATGAGTCCGCGAACGGCGATCGCGTGGAGGGGTGGTTCCTCGACGGGCGCCCCCATGGCAAGGCCACCTATCGTTTCGCCAATGGCGATCGCTACGAAGGCGAAATGCAGCAAGGCGAGATCAAGGGGCGCGGCGCGTTCTATTACGGAACTGGGCTTCGCTACGAAGGCGAGGTCGCGGGCGGGCAGCCGCGAGGCCGCGGTACGCTTTGGTTCCTAGACGGAGCCCGCTTCGAGGGCACGTTCGATGGCCCGTTGCGCGCACGGGGGTTCCTGCTCGATCGCGGCGACCTGCGGGCGCGCGCGCTGCTGGAGGAAGGTGCGGTCCGACTCCTCGAGTGATATAATCCGGGGTTCGATTCAGGAGAATTCGCATGGCTGAACGCAAACGCACCCGCCGCAACACCCTTGAGCGCCGCTGCCTGCCGAAGGCGTTCAAGCGCCTCTTCCACGGCGCCCCGAAGGGCATCTTCAAGATGCTCGAGACGATCAAGAAGAACTGATCGCAGCGTCTTCACGAAAAAAGGGCCACCTGCGGTGGCCCTTTTTCTTTTGCATGGAAGCCCGGCTAGCCGAGAGCGCGCCCGACGACTTCGCCTACGTTGGCCGAAAGTCCCTCGGCGGCGCGGATGAACTCCAGCGCCGCGCGCGCCTCGGCCTGGCGGCCGGCGTCGTACTTCTGCCAACGGTCGAACGAGCGCGCGAGCCGCGAGGCGACCTGCGGATTCAGGCGGTCGAGCGCCACCACTTGCTCCGCCACCCAGCGGTAGCCGCTGCCGTCGGCGGCGTGGAAGTGAAGCGGGTTCTCGGTGGCGAACGCGTGCAGCAGGGCGCGCGCGCGGTTCGGATTGCGCAAATCGAAGGCCGGATGCGCGGTGAGCTCCTTCACGCGGTCGAGCGTGCCTGGAAGCCATGACGTCGCCTGCACGCGGAACCACTTGTCGACCACCAGGGCCTCGTCCTTCCACTTCTCCAGGAACATCGACAGCGCACGTTCGCGCTCCGCGCCGGCGCTGTTGGCGAGGCATGCGAGCGAAGCCATGGCATCGGTCATGTTCTCCGCGCGACGGTATTCCAGGAACGCCAGCGCGCGCGACGTGGCGTCGTCGATGGTGCTCACGTAACCCAGTGCGGCATTGCGCAGCGCGCGCCGGCCGGCAGCGGCCGCGTCGGGCGAATAAGCGCCCGCCACGGCGAAGTGGCGGAAGGCGCCTTCGAAGCGTGTGCGGAAGCGCGTGGCGATCTCGCGCATGAATTGCAGCCGCGCGGCATGGATCGCGTCGGGGTCCGCGACTTCCATGCATTCGGCGAGATAGCTTTCAGTGGGCAGCTGCAGGCACTCGGCGGCGAACGCCGGATCGCGCGAGCCGTCGGCGAGGATGCGCGCGACAGCGTCGGCGACCTCCTGCGGGACGGTCATCGTCCGCGCCATGCGGATTTCCTCGATGCCCGCCAGCAGCACGCGCGTGATGAGTGCCTGGCTCGCCTCCCAGCGGCTGAACGCGTCGGCGTCGTAGGCCATCAGGTGCGTGAGCTCGGCGTCCGTGTACTCGTAGCGGACCTGCACCGGCGCCGAGAAGCCGCGCAGCAGCGACGGGACCGGATGATCCGCCACGTTGCGGAAGACGAAGGCCTGCTCCGCCTCGGTCAAGGCGAGCACGGCGGTATGCGATCCGTTTCCGTTTCCGCTTCCCTTGCCGAAGCTCGCGCCCTGCTCGAGCTCGAGGGGCATGTCACGGCCGTCGGTATCCACCAGCCCCACCGCGAACGGAATCACGAACGGCTGCTTCGCCGCTTGTCCCGGTGTGGGCGCGCACGACTGGCGCAGCTGCAGCGTGTAGGTCCGCTTGCGCGCATCGTATTCGCCGCGGCATTCCACCAGCGGCGTCCCGGCCTGGGAATACCAGCGCGCGAACTGCTCCAGGTCCGCACCGCCGGCGTCGGCCATCGCCGCGCGGAAGTCGTCACACGTGACGGCGTGCCCGTCGTGGCGCTGGAAGTAGAGGTCCATGCCGCGGCGGAAGGCTTCCTTGCCGAGGATGGTCGCGTACATGCGCACGACCTCGGCGCCCTTGTCGTACACCGTCGCGGTGTAGAAGTTGTTCACCTCGACGTAGGAATCGGGCCGCACCGGGTGTGCCATGGGCCCGGCGTCCTCCGGGAACTGGCGCTCGCGCAGCGAGCGCACTTCCTGGATGCGGGCCACGGGGCGCGAGTATTCGTCAGCGCTGTATTCCTGGTCGCGGTAGACGGTGAGGCCTTCCTTGAGCGACAGCTGGAACCAGTCGCGGCAGGTGACGCGGTTGCCGGTCCAGTTGTGGAAGTATTCGTGGGCGACAACCTTGTCCACGGCGAAGTAGTCGAAGTCGGTGGCGGTGTCGGAGCGCGCCAGGATGTACTTCGTGTTGAAGATGTTGAGGCCCTTGTTCTCCATCGCGCCGGCGTTGAAGTCGGAGACCGCGACGATCATGAAGCGCTCCAGGTCGAGCTCGAGCCCGAACACCTCCTCGTCCCAGCGCATGCACTTCTTCAGCGCGTGCATGGCGAAGCCGGCCTGGTCGAGCTTGCCGGGCTCCACGTAGATCTGCAGCAGCGCCTTCTTGCCCGAGGCGGTCGTGAACCGATCCTCGAGCAGCTCGAGGTCCGCCGCCACCATGGCGAAGAGATAGCTCGGCTTCGGGAACGGGTCTTCCCACCGCGCCCAATGCACGCCGTCGCCCCGGCGCAGGCCGGGGCCCAATTTATCGATGTACCAATCCGCAGGCTCCCCGTCCCCCTGCGCCACCAGGTTGCCGTTCGCCAGCAGCCGCGGAAACCTTCCCTTGTCCGCGCAGAGCGTGACGAGGTACTTCGCCATCACGTCGGGACGATCGACGAAGTAGGTGATGTGGCGGAAGCCTTCGGCCTCGCACTGCGTGACCAGCCCCGCCTTGGTGGCGTAGAGCCCTTCAAGGCGCGTGTTCTTCCACGGATCGAAGCGCACCACGGTCTGGAGCGAGAACGCATCCGGCGCCTTGGCGATCACGAGGTGCCCCTCGTTCG
>DATLEL010000299.1:0-4200 GCA_035525255.1 Usitatibacter sp. | reverse complement strand
CACCAGCACGGAGATGCGGTCGGCCAGCTGGAACACGGCGTCCATGTCGTGCTCGACCAGCAGCACGGTGGCGTCGCGGCGGATGCTGCGCAGGAGCCCGACCAGCGCGGCCGACTCGCCGGGGTCCATGCCTGCCATGGGCTCGTCGAGCAGCAACAGGCGGGCGCGCGTCGCGAGTACCAGCGCGATTTCGAGGCGACGCTGTTCGCCGTGGGAAAGGGACGCGGCCGGAAGCGCTGCGCGATAGGCGAGATCGACCGATTGCAGCACGGCCATGGCCTCGTCGAGGGCCGATGGATCGGCCGCGGATCTCCAGAAGGAGAAGCTGGACCCGCGCGACTGCACGGCGAGCGTCACGTTGTCGAGAAGGCTCAACTGCGCGAAGACATTGGTCACCTGGAAGGAGCGCGCCAGGCCGGCGGCCACGCGCCGGTGCATCGGAAGGCGCGTGATGTCGCGACCCTCGAAACTTATCGTGCCCCCGTCAGGCGCCAGCGTGCCGGACACCTGGTGGATGAGCGTGCTCTTGCCCGCGCCATTGGGGCCGATGAGGGCATGCACTTCGCCCGGGTTGAGCTCGAGATCCACACCGTCGCTTGCCGCCACGCCGCCAAAGCGTTTCACGAGGCCCGTCACCCTGAGGATCGGTTGCGACATCACGCGGCTTTCGCGAACAGGCCGCCGATGCCGCCGGGTGCGCGCAGGACGACGACCAATAGCAGGACGCCGAGCGCCATCTGCCAGTGGTTCCAGGCCTGAGGCAAGAATTCTTCCATGCCAAGGAGCACCGCTGCGCCGAGAAAACCGCCCAGCCGATGTCCCACGCCGCCAAGGATGACCATCACCATCAGGGTGCCGGACTGCGGCCAATCGAGGATGCCGGGACCGACCCTTCCGTTGAGGTTGGCGAACAGCACGCCGGCGAGTCCAGCGATGGCCCCCGCGATCACGAACGCCGCGAGCTTGATGCGAAACACCGGGTAGCCGATCGCTTCCATGCGCGATTCATTCTCGCGGATCGCCTGCAACGCGCGGCCGAACGGGGCGTCGAGCATGCGGCCGATGACGACGAACAGCACCGCCACGATCGCCAGCACGACGTAGTAGAACGTGGCGTCGCCTTGCAGGCTGACTCCGGGGAGAACGGTCGAGCGCGCCGCCAGCGGCAGGCCATCGTCGCCGCCCAGCGCCTTCATCGACACCACCACGTGATAGACCATCTGCGCGAAGGCGAGCGTGATCATGATGAAATAGAGCCCACGCGTACGCAGCGACGCCGCGCCGATCGCCGCTGCGAGCAGCGCCGAGGCCGCGACCGCGGCCGGCCACGCCACCCATGCCGAGGTCATCCCGTGCGCTGCCATCGCCGCTACCGCATAGGCACCACACCCGAAGAACGCCGCGTGCCCGAAGCTCACCATCCCCCCGTAGCCGAGGATCAGGTTCAGGCTCGTCGCCGCCAACCCGAATATGAGCACACGCGTGACGAAGCTGACGTAATACTCCTGCCCGAACGCCGCGGTGCACGCGGGAATGGCGGCCAGCACCAGCAGTGCTGCACCAAAACGAAGCAAATAGGGGTCTGACCCCATTACGCCCTCGCGGGGAAGAGGCCCTGGGGTTTCCAGAACAGCACCGCGGCCATGACGATGTAAATGGCAATGGATGCGAGGGCCGGCAGCAGCAGCGCGCGACCCAACGTGTCGACGAAGCCGACCAGCAGGGCGCCGACGAACGCGCCGCGGATCGATCCGATGCCGCCGATCACGACCACGACCAAGGCGAGGATGAGGATGCTCTCGCCCATTCCTACCTGCACCGCGAGCAAGGGCCCGAGGAGCGCGCCGGCGAGGGCGCAGAGCCCGGCACCGATGGCGAAGACCACCGTGAAGAGCCGCTTCACGTCCACACCCATCACCTCCGCCATCTCGCGATTGGAGGCGCCCGCCCTCACCCGCATGCCGGCGCGGGTGTGGTTCACCAGCAGGAAGAGAAGCGCCGCGACCGCCAACCCGACGGCGATCAGCAGCAGCCGCCAAGCGGGATAGAAAAATCCGGGCGCGAGCTCCACCGGCCCGGACAACGCCGCCGGCGTCGCGAGGGCCACCGGCTGCGCGCCCCAGACCATGCGAACGCCTTCATTGGCGATCAGGATCAATGCGAATGTCGCCAGCACCTGGGACAGGTGATCGCGCCGGTAAAGCGCGCGCAGCACGCTCATCTCGATTGCGGCACCAAGGACCGCGGTTGCCACGATCGCAAGCAGGACGCCGGCAAGGAACGACCCGGTCGCCTGGGCGATGGCCGCCGCCAGGTACGCGCCCACCATGTACAGCGACCCGTGCGCGAGATTGATGGTGTCCATGATGCCCAGCACCAGCGTGAGGCCGGCGGCCATCAGGAACAGCATCAGGCCGAGCTGCAGGCCGTTCAGCGCCTGCTCGGCGAGCAGCGTCGCGGTCACGTCCGCCGCGTCACTTCATCGCGCATTCGCCGGCATAGGCGTCGGCGTGGTCCTTCAAGATGGTGCCGACGGTGCGATTCGTGACCCGGCCGCGCGCATCCTTCTCGATCACGCGCAGGTAGTAGTCCTGCACCGGGTACTGGTTCCTGTTGAACCGGAAGGCGCCGCGCACCGACTTGAATTCCGCCGCCACGATCGCCGAGCGCAGCGCATCCTTGTTGTCGAGGTTGCCCTTCACCCGGCGCACCGCCGCATCGATCAGCAGCGCGGCGTCGTAACCCTGCGAGGCATACAGCGACGGCAGCCGCCCGTACTCGCGCTCGAAATCCGCCACGAACTTGCGGTTCTCCGCGACCGGCAGGTCGTGCGCCCATTGCGACGCGTTGTACATGCCGGCCATCGGCTCGCCCACGGCCTTGATGACGTCCTCGTCGGCGGAGAACCCCGGCCCGAAGATCGGCACGTCCTTCGAAAGACCCGCCGCCGCGTACTGCTTGATGAAGTTGATGCCCATCCCGCCCGGCAGGAAGATGTACACGGCATCGGGCTTCTTCGAGCGGATTTGCGCGAGCTCGGCAGCGTAGTCGAGCTGTCCCAGCTTGGTGTAGATCTCGTCGGCGACTTCACCTTTGTAGAAACGCTTGAAACCGTTGAGCGCGTCCTTGCCTGCGGGATAGTTGGGCGCCACCAGCGCCACGTTCCGGAAGCCCTTCTCCGCCACGTGCTTGCCGACCGCCTCGTGCAGGTTGTCGTTCTGCCACGCCACGTTGAAGAAATACGGATTGCATTGCGCGCCGGCGTACTGCGAGGGGCCGGCATTCGCGCTCACGTAATAGGTTTTCGATTCGAAGATCGACGGACCCACGGCCAGCATGATGTTGGAGAACACGATGCCCGTCATGAAGTCGACCTTGTCGCGCTTCAGCAGCCGGTCGGTGGCCTGCTTGGCCACGTCGGGGTTCTGCTGGTCGTCGACGACGATCAGCTCCGCCGGCAGCCCGCCCAGCTTCCCCCCCGTGGTCTTCAAGGCGAGCTTGAACCCGTCCTGGATGTCGACGCCGAGACCCGCGCCGGGGCCCGACAGCGTGCTGAGGAATCCCACCTTCACCTTGTCGGCGGCGTTGGCGGAAACGGCGATCATCGCGAGCGGCACCAGCGCCGCAATCCATCTCGACTTCATGGTTCTCCTCCGTGAGAACCGTGATGTTAACCGACCATGTAGGCGGCCTCCCACGCGGCTTCCCGCAATAAAGCGACAGACCGGGCTTGCGGCGACGCACATACTCCCGCCAGGTCCCCTGCCTTCGCCCTGGTCAGTCCTCTTCGGCCCTCGCTATCGACCCAGCTGGTCTCGATGCTCAACGCGGCCGAATACAACCCGATGGCAGGCAGTGCAAACCAAAAATTGGCAGGCGCTTCTCAATGAAGCTTCGGACACCGGGGACGTCGCCACCATATGCGACCAATTTCTCGACACGTGGAGTGAAGCCGAGCTCGCGGGCATCCCGGCCACATGCCTTCCGCCCGATGTGGTCCAGCCCGATTTGATCGGCCCCTACGCGATCCAATTGATCGCGGAGATCGGCGTGGGTAATCGCACGACGGCGCCGCTGCTCTACGCCATGTCCACCTTCTTCACCAAGGCGGCCCTTCGCGTTGCGGAATTGGAGGAGCCCCGCCCTCCACCTCCGGCAGCGAGGCATCGGGCCTCCGGCTCCTCGGCCTGATCGCAGCTG
>DATLEL010000476.1:0-4582 GCA_035525255.1 Usitatibacter sp. | reverse complement strand
GAGGCCACGGCGCACCGCGAGGATGTTGAGCTGCGGGTTGTCGAGCACGCCGGAGAAGGTCAGCACGCCGCGCTCGATGGCGAGGTTCTGGCCGTAACCCTTGTACGTGCCACCGACGGTGCGGATCATGCCGGTGGCGCGCAGCGACGCGCCCGGCGCGCCGGTGAGCTGGATGTCGCCGCCGAGTCGCGTATCCAGCCCGCGCCCCTCGAAATACAGGTGATCGCCCAGCGCGATGCGAAGGTCGAGGCGAATCTTGTCGCCCTCCTTCGGCTGCGGCTCCGCGGCCGCGGGCCGCGACGCGCGCACCACGACCACGTCGTCGGCGACGGTCGGCAACGGCGTGTCGAGCGCGCCCACCCAGCCCGCGTCGGCCTTGAAGGCACCCGTCGCCAGCAAGCCACCCGCTCCCGACTTGAGCTCGGTGTCGCCCGACAGCGCAAGGAAACGCGTCGGCAACTGGGTCACCACCGCGTTCTGCGCTTTCACGCGAAGCGCCCCGCTGCGCGCCGCGAGGTCGATGGAGCCTTCCGCGGTCACGGTCCCCTGTGCGGGCAGCGTCATTCCCTTCAACCTCTCCCTCGCCCGCGCCGTGGGCCGCCATGGCGTCACGGCGCTGAACTGCTCGATCACCAGCGACTGGCCGCTCATGCGCACTGCTACCTGGCCTTGCTCCACCTCGAAGCCCGTCTGCGGCTCGCGCACCACCAGGTCCTGCGCACGCGCCTCTCCGGCGACGCGCGGGTCCGCGCCGGTGCCGCTCACGACGATGTTGGCGGAGAGGCGCCCGCCGAGCTTCGCGTCGGGGCCGAGCCACGCGGCGAGGGACTCGAGGTTGCCATGCTCGGCGGTGACGCGCGCCGACACCGGGGCGTCCGGAGCCAGCTCCCATCCCGTCTTGCCGCGCGCGACGAGCGCGCTGCCCGCGCCCTGCAGCTTGCCGACGCGCTCGCCGTTCAACACGACGCTCGCCTGCGTACGTCCCCGCACCGCTTCCGCATGCAGCGAAAGCTCCTGCAATCCGAGCGGAAGCGGCGGCTCCCCCACGCGCAGGTCGCCCGATACGCGCCGCATGTTCACCGTGCCGTTGAAGGTCTCGCCGGCATTCACGTTCCAGTCGCCGGCGATGACGAGGTTGGAGCGGGGCATGTTGCCCAGGCGGAACGCGCGCGCCAGGTTCTGGATCTCGATGCCGGCCGAGGAGCCCGAAAGCTCCAGGGTGCGCGGAGTCCATCGCGTGGTGGCCAGGTGCGCTTCGCCCCACTCACCCTTCAAGCGCGCGTCTCCCACCTCCACGCGATCGGCTGCGGCGAAAAGCGTTGCGGGCGATTGCAGGGCGAACGCGCCGCGGCCCGTGAAGGCGAAGCTCTCGATGCGACCGTTCCAGGCCAGCGACTTTGCGCGCGGGTCGAGCCCGCCCTGGAACGCGGCCTTCGCGCTGGTCTGCCGCGTCATCGCCGCCTCGACCTCGAGCCGGTGCGCGCCTCGCGTTCCCTTCAGCGTCGCGTGCGCTTCCTCGGCGAGCGTGGTGGGCGGCGATTCCTTTCCGGTCGCGAGGCCGCGCGCCTGCACGCGGGCGTCGATTGGACTGTCGGGCTCGGTGCCCGCTTCCAGCTTGAGGTCGAGCTCGCGCACAAACACATCCGAAGGCAGGGCCAGGTTCGCGCCCTTGAGGGCGATGCGTCCCGCCGGCGCCTGGAAAGTCCCGGTGAGGCGCGCCTCGCCTTCGGCGCTGCCCGCGAGCGCCACGCCGAACGGCTTCGCCACCGTGGCGAGATTGGGTACCCGGAAAGTGATCGCCATCGCGTCGCCGGCGCGGCCGAAGCTGCCCTTGGCCGCGAGCCGCGCATCCCCAACGGCGACGTCGACATCCGCATTGGCAATGCGCTTCGAATCGCCGGCCACATTGACGCGCCCGGAGGCGGGCAGCCCCGCGTAGGTGCTGGGCGCGATTTCGAGGCGCGCTTCCCCCGCGATCGCGCCGCTCGCGGTACCGCTCGCGACGAAGGCGAAATTGAGGTCGCCCTTGCTGGTCTTCACGAACGCCGACGGGTCGAAATGCTCCGCGCGCCCTTCGAAGCGGAATTCCTTGGTGCCCGCGAGCGCCATCCCGCCTTGCGCCGTGACCGCGCCGCCGCCGGTGCGCACGCGCACCGTTTGCACTTCGAGACGCTCGCCGCCGAGGCTCGCGCGGCCCTCGACGTCGAAGCGCGGGTCCTTCAGCGCCACTTCGAAGCGCTGCGCCGCGCGGTCCCCCGCGACCGAGAAGCGTCCGCGAATGCGGGTCTTCTGCAGCTCGCGGTGCAATGCCGCCAGGTCGACCTCCGCCAACGCCAGGTCCGCTTCGATGCCGGATTTCTGCAGCGACGCGCGGCCGCTTGCGGAGCCGCCGCCAAGCAGCGCGATCGCGAGATCGGCAACGTCGATGCGCTCCTGCGTGACCACCACGCGCGCGCTGGCCGATCGGAAGGGCACCTTCTTCTGGTCCCAGGAGCCGGGATCCGAGTTCTCCACGCGCACCGGGCCCGCGAAGGCGCCCTTGGCAGCCGCCGACAGCTTCACGTCGACCGCGAGCCGGGTGCGCGGCCCGGATGCCTGCGCCGACAAATCCAGGTCGTTCGCCAGCACTTCGAGCGAGCGCACCGGCATGGTGTTGAACGGCTCGATCACCGCCGAGGCAGTTGCCGCCTGGCCCGAGATCTTGCCGTCCACCTTGGCGACGAACGATTTCAGCGTGCCGTGCACGACGATGGCCGCGAAGTACGGGCGCTCGGCCACCATGCCCGAGAGGCCGGCCTTGAGCGCGATCTCGAAAGGCGATGCGTTACCCAGGTTCCCGGAGAGCGCTCCCTTGCCATGAGCGGTCTCGGCACGCGCCTCCTCGATGCTCCAGCGGCGCTTGTCGCCCGCGCCCTTCAGGTACAGGTTCTTCACCACCAGGTCGGAATCGCGCGAGCGGTCCATGATGGCGCGCCGCCGCGCCGGATCGCGCTCCGCCTGCGCCTCCCGGGTGAGCTCGCCCTTGCGCAGCTCGCCCACGCGGCCCTCTTCGAGGCGCACCGGGTACGGGGGCGCGAAGCTGGCGGGCACGCGCGCGGTGGCGTCGGTGGTGGCGGTGCGCAGCTCCACGGCCCGCGCCGAGAGGCGATTCACCTGCAGCGTCCCGCGCAACGGCGCGAAGGGCTCGGTGTCCATCTCGAAGTCGTCGATGCGCGCGTACATGTCGGGGCGCGACACCTCGATCATCTTGATGCGCAGCGTGCCGCCGATGCGGCCTTCGACGCCTTCCATCTTGACGCCGTCGCCCGCCATCTTGACGACGCGATTCAGCACCAGGCGCGCGCCCTGCGGCGTGGTGAACACCCACGTGACGACGCCGACACCCACGAACACGAGCACGACCAGCGCGAGCAGGACGCGGCGCGCGATCTTCAAAACGCCACCGTCACCGAGAAGGAGAGGCGAAAGCGCCGGGTGTCCTGCGCGTAGGCGAGGTCGAGGGCGAACGGGCCGGCGGGCGTCCGGTAGCGCGCCCCGATGCCGTAGCTCGGATTGCCTTTCCACTCGCCCTTGGTGTCCGATGCGTCGCCCACGTCCATGAAGACCGCCGCGCCCCAGGTGTCGTTCAGCCAGTGGATGTACTCCGCCGTGGCCGTCGCGAGGTAGCGCCCACCCACCACGGCGTTGCCTTCGACGGGGCCCAGGCTCTGGAACGCGTAGCCGCGGTTGGAGCGCGAGCCGCCGGCGCGGAAGAGGAAGTCCTCGGGGATGCCCTCGCGGCTGGCGGCGAAGGTGCTGCCGAGCTCGCCGCGGATCACGATCTGGTCGCGCGGCGTGATCGGGATCCAGTGCTGGTAGTGCGCATAGGCCTTGACGAAATCCTGTCCCGACGCGAGCTTCTGCGCGCCCGCCGCGAGCTGCACATTCAGCACGCCGCCGCGCTTCGGGTCGAAGAGGTCGTCCACGTAGCGCCACGTGACCGCGATGATCGGCGCCAGCGCGCGCTTCACGCGCGGCTCGCTTCCCTCCGGGAACGAGCGCTCGAGCTGGTACGAGAGGCCGAGGCGCGTTTCCCACGTCTCGAGGCGCCAGAGACGGTAGCCCGCCACGGCAAAGCGGCTCAACGCCAGGTTCTCGATGGTGCTGTGCTCGGCGAGCACGCCGAAGCTGTCGCGGAACGGGACCTCGCCGCGCTTGCGCGTGCCGAAGAGTCCGTAGGGCAGGTACACGTCGGCATACCCGATCTGGCGCTTCTGGCTCGCGCGGAGCGAGCTCTGCAGGTCGAAGCCGCGGTCGAAGAGGTCGCGGTGGCGGAAGCCCGCCTCCGCGCGCAAGCCGTCGTCGGTGCCGTAACCCACGGAGAGCCCGATCTCGCGCCGCGGGCGCTCGGCCACCACCACCCGCACCGGCACGATCTGCGCGTGCGCCGGATCGCGATCGATCTCCACCACCACGCTCGCGAACCAGGGGCCCGCCTGCACGCTGCGCTGGAGCTCCATGAGGCGACGCGCGCTGTAGCGCTCGCCGCGGCGCAGGTCCACCAGCCGGCGGATCACCGCTTCGGGATACTCCTCCAGGCCCT
>DATLEL010000475.1:0-3500 GCA_035525255.1 Usitatibacter sp. | reverse complement strand
GGAAGCAAAAAAGCCAGCCGACATGGCTGGCCTTCCGCACTGCTGATGGTAGGGCGTACTGGGTTCGAACCAGTGACCAACGGATTAAAAGTCCGCTGCTCTACCAGCTGAGCTAACGCCCCGGAAAAACCGAAATTATAGCATCGCGGAGTTGGCCGCCTCAATCCGCGCGCGTGCCCGCATCACGCCTCGCGCGCGATTCGCCAGTACTGCCATTTCATCGTGAGCGCCGATCCCGCGACGATCGCGAGGAACGCGAGAATGCTGCCGGCGGCAAGCGTGGAGAAGCCGGTAAGCCCCTGCCCGATGGTGCATCCGAGAGCGGTAACGCCGCCGAAACCCATGAGAATCCCGCCGATCACGTGGTTCGCCGTGTCCTCCGCGCCGGCTAGCCCTTCCCAGCGGAAAGTGCGCGACGCGAGCGCGTATGCGAGCGAGCCCAGCACGATGCCGATCACGGCCGCCACGCCGAAGGTGATGGTGAGGGACTTGTCGCTCCACAGCATCAGCAGCTCGAGCGTGAAGCCCACCGGCGCGGTGTACGAGAGCGACTCGATGGTGCGGCTGTTGGTGCCGAAGAACGTGTCCTCGAGCGTTTGCGGGTTCTCGCCGAATCCGAGATGGCCCGTGACGTACCAGCCGGCCACGACCGTGAGGCCGATCACCGTCCCGCCGAGGATGTGATCGAAGCTCCCGCGGAAATCCCGGTCCTTGAAGACGAAGGCAAGCAGCGCGCCCGCCACCCCCAACGCCGCCGCGATCTCCATTGCCCGCAGGTTCGCTCCGGTGAGCGCCGAAAGCACTGTGGGAATGTCCTGGCGCGGAATGCCGCGCGCCGCGAGGTCGAGCATCACCGGATCGAGGAGCGTGGTGCGCCAAATCGCGAACAGTCCCTTCAGGGTCATGTAGGCAGCGATGCCGAAGAACACGAAGACCACCAGGGACTTCAAGCTCCCGCCGCCCAGGCGCACCAGCGTCTTGCTGCCGCATCCGCTGCCGAGCGTCATGCCCACGCCGAACAGGAATCCGCCGAGGATGTAGGAAAGCCAGGTGAAGTTGCCGCGCACGTAGAAGGACTTGCCGAGGTCGATGAGCCCCGCCAGCTGCAGCGCGTGCGAGCCGAGGATGGCGACCGCGATCGCCAGCAGCCACATCCGCATGCGGCCCCAGCTGCCCATGTTCACGACGTCGGAGACCGCTCCCATGGTGCAGAAATTGGTGCGGTTGGCGACCGCGCCGAAGATGAAACCCAGGATCCCGCCGCCCCATGCCACGAGCGCGCCGGGATTGGTGCTTTCCAAGTGATTCGCTCCCCAAAGAGCTCTATTTTACAGCCCCGCCTCGACGCGGCGAATCAGCGGTAGCGGGTCGGATCCGGCACTCCAGCCTCGGCGAAACCATCGCGCCGGATACGGCACGCATCGCAGCGCGCGCACGCGCGCCCCGCGGAGTCGGCGTCGTAGCAGGACACTGTCAGCGCGAAATCGACACCGAGCCCGGCGCCGCGGCGAATGATCTCCGCCTTGGTCATGGTCACGATGGGCGCTTCGATTGCGATGGGCTCGCCTTCCACGGCGCGGCGAGTGGCGACGTTGGCGAGCTTTTCGAAGGCTTCGAGGAATTGCGGCCTGCAATCCGGGTAGCCCGAGTAATCCACCGCATTGGCGCCGGTGAAGATCGCGTCGGAGGAGGTGACCTCCGCGTGGGCGAGGGCAAGCGCGAGGAAGATCGTGTTGCGCGCAGGCACGTAGGTGATGGGAATGCCGGCGGTGGGCTCGGTGGGCACCTCGATGCGCCGGTCGGTGAGCGCCGATCCTCCGAAGATCCCGAGGTCGAGCGTGATCACGCGGTGCTCGAGCGCTCCCAGGGAGCCTGCCACGTGCCGCGCCGCATCGAGCTCGGCGCGATGGCGCTGCCCGTAATCGACCGACAGCGCATGGCAAGCCCACCCGTCGGAGACCGCCATCGCGAGCACGGTCGCGGAGTCGAGGCCTCCCGAGACCAGGACCACCGCCTTCTTCATGAGTACCCGCTAGCGGCGCAGGGCGGCAAGCCGCGTGCGCGCCTTCCCCGCCGCTTCGGACGAGGGGTAGCGGGCGATGATGTCCTCGAGCGTGTTGCGCGCGCTGCCGCTGTCACCCTGCTCCACGTGGATCGCGGCGATGGCGAGCAGCGCGTCCGGCGCCTTGGGCGATTGCGGAAACCGCGCGAGCACGTCTTCCTGGGCAGCGAGCGCAGCGCGGTAATCCTTCAGGTTCGCATAGCTGATGCCGATCCAGTAACCCGCGTTGGCGGCCAGCTGGCTTTGCGGAAAATCCTTCACGAACGCGCGGAATGCGTCGATGGCCGAGGGAAAGTCGTTGCGGCGAAACAGGTTCGAAGCCGCGTCATACGCCTTCACTTCGCGCGCCGGGTCGGCAGGTGCAGGCGGCGCGGCGGAGGTGCGGGGCGGAGCTGCGGGACCAAACTCCGACGCTCGGCCCGCCGGGGGAGTGGCAGTCGCCGGCGCTGCGGCGATCGGCGCAGCCGCGGCCGAGGTCTCGGGTGTCGTCGAGGCAGTCGCACCAGCGCCTTCGAGGCGCTTCAGACGCGAATCCAGGTCGAGATAGAAATCCCGCTGCCGCTTCTGGATCTGCTGGTTGTCGTTCGCGAGCACTTCGAGCTGCCCGCGCAGGCGCGCGATCTCGGTGTTGATCTGCTCCAGCTGGCGAAGCAGCTCGACCACGCCGATATTGCGGATGCTCTCCTCGAGCCGCGCGATGCGCGCCTCGTTCTCCTTGCCTTGCTGCGCGAGCTCCTGGCGGATCAGCTCGATGCGGCGGCGGGCCTCGTCGTCGTCGAAGAGGCCTGCCGATGCCGGCGCGGCGGCGGCAACCGCGCAGAACGCGAGCGCTGCCGCGGCGGCCCTACTCACCCGCGTACTTGATGTCCGCACGGCGGTTCTGCGCCCACGACTGTTCGTCATGGCCCGTGGCGACCGGCTTCTCTTCGCCATAGCTCGTGGTCTCGATGCGGCCGTCTGGCACGCCGAGCACGGTCATGACCTTCTTCACGGCTTCGGCGCGGCGCTGGCCGAGCGCGAGGTTGTACTCGCGGCTGCCGCGCTCGTCGCAGTTGCCTTCGATGCGCACGCGCGAGTCGCGTTGGTCGGAGAGGTAGCGCGAGTGCGCCTGAACCATGCCGCGATATTCGTCCTTCACGGCGTTGCAGTCGTACTCGAAGAACACGCTGCGCTTCGACAGGATGTTGTTCGGATCGCGGAGCGGGTTGCCGGCCACCGACTCGGGGGTCACCGGTCGCTGCGTGGAGGTCGAGGGCGGCGGCATGCTGGCCGAAGGCTGCGACGTGGTCGGACCGGAGCGATCGGCGACCGGAGCGTCCTTTCTGGTTTCGCTGGCGCAGCCGGCGGCCAACCCGGCGAGCACGAGGTACATCGCGACATGTTTCATGTGTTTTCCTCCTATTTGTAGACCACGGATGTGCTGCTTGGATTAATCAAT
>DATLEL010000474.1:0-2780 GCA_035525255.1 Usitatibacter sp. | reverse complement strand
GAGGCCATCGGCAGCGTCAATCGGTGGGCGGGACAGCCGCTGCCGCTCTCGGCGACCGCGTGGCAGGAAGGACGGCTGCGCGTGCGGCTTTCCGGCGCCCAGGCCGCGGTGGACGCGGCACGCAAGAAGCTCGGCGGCGAGGAGCAGCCCGCGGCCGGAGACTATTGGCGCGACCTGCGCGAGCAACGGCTGCCCTTCTTCGCGGCGAGTGTTCCCCTGTGGCGCCTCTCGGTGCCCCAGACGGCGCAACCGCTCGCCCTGGGCTCGCCGCTCGTGGAATGGGGCGGCGGCCTGCGCTGGGTGAGCGCGGAGCTGGATCCGCTGGGCGTGCGCTCGACGGTGGAGCGCCTCGGCGGCCACGCGACACTCTTCCGCGGCGGCGACAAGTCCGCCGGCGTCTTCCATCCCCTCAAGCCCGCCCTGATGAAGATCCATCGCCGCCTCAAGGAAGCGTTCGATCCCGCGGGCATCCTCAATCCCGGACGCATGTATGACTTCTGAAGCCGTGCGCTACACGCTCTACTACTCGCCGGGCTCGTGCTCGCTGCTGATCGACTGCCTGATGGAGGAGCTCGGCATCGCGTTCGAGATGAAGCGCGTGGACCTCGATGCGAAGGAGCATCACGCCGAGGCCTTCCGGCGCATCAATCCCAAGGGCAAGGTGCCGGCGCTCGTCACGCCCGAAGGCGTGCTCACGGAGTGCGTCGCGATCATCGAGCACCTGTGCGAGCGTCACGACCCCGGGCATCGAATGCTGGGGGCGCCTGGATCGTGGAAGCGCGCGCGCACCCGCGAGCGCATCGCCACCCTGGCCACCGAAGTGCACCCGCTCTTTAACCGCTTCTTCCACGAGGACGATTTCGCCGAGGACGCTGGCGCGCGCGCCGCCGTGAAGGCCCACGGCACCGACAAGCTGGTCGACTACTTCCGTTCCCAGGACGCGCAGCTCACCGGCCCGTGGTGGTCGGGCGAGGAGCTCACCGCGGCGGACTTCTACTTCATGGTGATCGCGCGCTGGGGCCGCTGGCTCACGCCGCCGGCCAACGAGATGCGCAACATCCGGCCGTTCTACGAACGGATGATCGCCCGCCCCGCGGTCGCGCGCGCCTTCGACCGCGAAGGCATCAAGGCCTTCGGCACTTCCTGATGCAGACGCAGCTCGCCGACTGGATCAAGGACACGCCGCAGGGGCGCGAAGCGGACGCGGTGTTGCGCAAGTGCGTGCATTGTGGCTTCTGCCTTGCCACCTGTCCCACCTACAACGTGCTGGGCGACGAGCTGGACAGCCCGCGCGGGCGCATCTACCTCATGAAGCAGATGCTCGAGGGCGCACCCGTCACGCAGCGCACGCAACTGCACCTCGACCGCTGCCTCACCTGCCGCGCCTGCGAGACCACGTGCCCGTCGGGCGTCGAATACGGGAAGCTGGTGGACATCGGCCGCGAGATCGTGGAGCAAAAGGTGCCGCGCCGCCCTGCGGACCGGCTGCGGCGCTGGGCGCTCGCGCGCTTGCTTCCGCGCCGGCACCTCTTCGGCATGGCGCTGGCGCTCGGCCGGCTGGCGAAGCCGCTGTTGCCGCGCGCGCTGGCGCGGAAGATCCCGCGGCTGCGCGATGCGGGCGCCTGGCCGGCGCCGCGGCACGCGCGCCGCATGCTGGTGCTGGGCGGCTGCGTGCAGCCCTCGATGGCGCCGTCGATCAATACGGCCGCCGCACGGCTCCTCGATCGCATCGGCATCTCGCTCGTCGAGGCGCAGGGCGCCGGTTGCTGCGGCGCCGTGCCGTTCCACCTCGACTACCAGCGCGACGCGCTGGACTTCATGCGCGCCAACATCGATGCGTGGTGGCCCCACGTCGAGAGCGGCGCCGAGGCCATCGTCGTCACCGCGAGCGGCTGCGGCACGCTGGTCACCGACTACGGCCGGCACCTCGCGGAGGATCCGGCCTACGCGGCGAAGGCGGCGCGCATCTCGGCGCTCGCGAAGGACATCTCCCAGGTGATAGCGGCGGAGAAGTCGGCGATCGCCGGGCTGCCGCGGCCCGCGACCCTGGCCAAGGTGGCGTTCCATTCACCCTGCAGCCTGCAGCATGGACTGCAGATTCGCGGCGTGGTCGAGGAGATCCTCATGCAGGCGGGTTTCACGCTCACCGCGATCCCCGACGCGCACCTCTGCTGCGGTTCGGCCGGGACCTACGCGATCCTGCAGCCGGCGATCGCGTCGCGATTGCTGCGCGACAAGGTGCGTGCGCTGGAGAGCGGCGCCCCGGAGCTGATCGCGACCGCCAACATCGGCTGCCTGTCGCACATCGGGTCGGGCGCTTCGCGGCCGGTGCGCCACTGGGTGGAGCTGCTGGACGAGAGCTTCGGCGCCACGCGCCGGTAAAGCACGAACATCTCGTTGCGGTCGCCGGGGCGCGAGCCGCGCCAGACTTCCTCCCATTCGCCGCCCACCGACGGTGTCGAGGCCGGCGAGGCCTGCAGCAGCAGCGCGTTGCACTGCGCGGCCGCGGGCGCGTCGTCGCGGACGGTCTGGATGTTGACGAAGTAATCGAGCAGCGCGCGCTGCGCTTCGCCCACGTTGTGGCGGGCGATGCAGCGGAACCGTGGCGGCAGCTTGGCGGCCATCTCCGAGGACAGCTTGCGATAGCTGCGCGCCTGGTCCACCAGCGGCACGCCCAGCGTCATCACCAGCATCCACACCATGGTGATGCCGGCGGTCCAGTTGACCAGCGCGCGGCGCGTGGAGCGCAGCGACCGCGCCACCACGACGAGCCAGATGAG
>DATLEL010000464.1:0-3222 GCA_035525255.1 Usitatibacter sp. | reverse complement strand
GTCCGCCGCCGCAGCCGACGAGCTCCTGTGGCAGAAACTCAAGGCTGAACCGAACCTCGTCGTGCTCATGCGGCACACGCAGCCCGCGCCCGGCAACAATCCGCTCCTCTGGGACGAAACCGGCGACTGCAAGGGCGAATCGATGCTCACGCCGGAGGGAATCGCCCATGCGAAACGCATCGGCGAAGCATTCCGCGTGCGCGGCATCAAGCTGGCGGTGCTGAGCTCCCCCATGTGCCGCTGCCGCGATACGGCGCGCCTCGCTTTCGGCGATCCGGTTCGCACCGACCCTCAGCTCCGCGAGATATCAAGCGCGGACTCGGCACGCGCCAGGCTCTTCGAGACGACGGCGCAGTCGCTGATCTCTCGCCATCGCGGCCAAAATCCCGTGGTGCTGGTCACGCACCGTCCCAACATCGACCTCCTCACGATGGAGCTCATCGCCGAGGGCGAGCTGCTGGTGGGCCGCGCCAACGATAGGGGCGAAGTAGAGGTGCTTGGGCGGATGTCGATCCCATGATGCGCAACGCCGCCGCGATCGGCGTCGCGACGCTCCTGGCCGGTTGCTCGGGCCCCAGCTGGTTCGTCGAGAAGGATCGGAGCGATCTCGACCGCGGCACGCTGCCCACGCCGGATATCGCGCTGCAGATCCCGGGTCTCGGTCCCTGCACCGACAATCCCGACCGCACGCTGCGCCTCGACTCGCGCCAGCCGGTCGCGGTGCTGGTGCACGGCTGCTACGGTTCCTCGGGACTGTTTCGCTCGCTCGCGCAAGTGCTCGCGTTCCACGGCCAGCAATCGGCCTGCTTCACGTACGACGACCGCGACAGCATGGTGAAGAGCTCGCGCGAGCTCATCACCGCGCTCGATGCGCTCGGCGCCCGGATGGAGAACAAGTCGATCACCGTGATCGGTCACAGCCAGGGCGCGCTCATCTCGCGCAAGGCGCTGGTGGCCGACCGCCCCGATGCCATCGCCAATCGCGACCTGCAGCTGCGCCTGGTGACCGTCTCCGGACCCTTCTCGGGAATTGCGTCGGCCAGCCAGTGCGGAGATCCCGTGACCTACAAGTACACCCTGGGATTGATCGGGCCGCTGTGCCGGATCGCGACGGGGGACAAGTGGAACGAGATCACCTATACCTCGGATTTCATCCTGAAGCCGGGAAGGCTGCATCCGCAGGTGCGCGATCACCTGAAGGTGGTGACGGATGAGCGCGGCACCTGCCGCCGCGCGGAGGGCGGGACCTGCCTCGAAAGCGACGACGTATTCAGCCTGGCCGAGCAGCGCCATCCGGTCGTCGACACCGCGCCGCGAACGCGGGTGGAGGAAGTGAAGGCGGGCCACGTCGAGATCGTCGGCGACAAGCGCGCGGCGCCCGTCAAGCTGATCGGGGTGCTGCAGGCCAACGGCATCCTGAACGCGACCGCGCCGCATCGCGTCGCGGCGCTGGACGTGTTGCTGGCGCGCCTCTATGGCGCGCCGGCCCCGCCTCCCTAGGCGGCGATCCGCTGCGAGGGAACCGCCGTCACCATCTCGTACGCGGGCTCGGTGAGGAACTCGATGAACTCGTCGCGGGCCACCAGGCGATCGAGCAGCCAGGCCGCGTCGTCGAACCGACGCTCCGAGGATCCCGGTTTGCCGTTGAGCGTGCGCAGCTCGTCCTTCAGCAGCACGCGGAAGAGCTCGAGCGTCACCTTGCGGCCGTCGGCCAGCACGCCCTTCGAGCTGCGGATCCACTGCCAGACCTGCGAGCGCGAGATCTCGGCGGTGGCGGCGTCCTCCATGAGGTGATTGATGGGCACGCAGCCGTTGCCCTCAAGCCACGAGCCGATGTACTGCAGGCTCACGTTGATGTTGGTGCGCAGGCCCGCTTCGGTGATCGGTGTGTCCGGGCCGAAGGCGAGCAGGTCGGAAGCTTTCACGCAGACGTCCTCACGTTTCTTCGAGAGCTGGTTGGGGGTGGGCATGATGCGGTCGAACACGGCCTTGGCGACCGGGACCAGTCCGGGATGCGCGACCCAGGTGCCATCGAAGCCGTCGTTGGCCTCGCGCTCCTTGTCGGCAGTGACCTTCGCCATGGCGGCGTCGTTGGCGGCTGCATCGTTCTTGATCGGGATCTGTGCGGCCATGCCGCCCATGGCGTGGGCGCCGCGGCGGTGGCAGGTCTTCACCAGCAGCTGGCAATAGGCGCGCAGGAAGGGGGCCGTCATGGTGACTTGCGCGCGATCGGCGAACACGAAGTCGTGGCGGCGCAGCTTCTTGATGCAGCTGAAGATGTAGTCCCAGCGGCCGCAGTTGAGGCCCGCCGAATGGTCACGCAGCTCGTACAGGATCTCGTGCATCTCGAACGCCGCCGGCAGCGTCTCGATCAGCACGGTCGCCTTGATCGTGCCCCGCGGCAGGTTCATGCGCGCCTCGGCCTCGTTGAAGACGTGGTCCCACAGCCGCGCCTCGAGGTGGCACTCGATCTTCGGCAGGTAGAAGTACGGGCCGCTGCCGTTGGCAACCAGCTTCTCGGCGTTATGGAAGAAGAACAGGCCGAAGTCGAACAGCGATGCCGACACCGGATCGCCGTCCACCAGCATGTGGCGCTCGACCAGGTGCCATCCCCGCGGGCGCACGATCAGCGTCGCGGTCTTCTCGTTCAGCTGGTAGCACTTGCCCTCGGGCGACTTGAAGCCGATGGTTCGGTCCACCGCCTGGCGCAGGTTGATCTGCCCCTGGATCATGTTGTCCCAGGTGGGGGTGGCCGAGTCCTCGAAGTCCGCCATGAAGGTGGAGGCGCCCGAGTTGAGGGCGTTGATCACCATCTTGCGTTCGACCGGCCCCGTGATCTCCACGCGGCGATCCTGGAGGTCCGCGGGCACCGGCGCCACGGTCCAGTCCGACTCGCGGATGGAGCGCGTCTCCGGCAGGAAGCCGAAGGTCTCGCCCGCGTCGAGGCGCTTCTGGCGCTCGGCGCGCGCGGCGAGGCAGGCCCGGCGCCGCTGGTCGTACTTGCGGTGCAGGTGCGCCACGAACCCGATCGCGGCCGGCGTGAGGATGCGGTCGTAGAGGTTGGGCTGCTCCGCGGGGATGTCGATGCCGGGGATGAAGTCGCGTTTCATGGTTTTCTCCTCAGTCCGCTGCTGCGGCCTGCTCCGACCGCGAAGCGATCGGAGTGGCCGTCGGGTAGAACTGCTCCTCCTCCGTTGAACCGGTGAGCGCGGTGGTGGACGA